>PFOK01000033.1 GCA_002792495.1 Candidatus Peregrinibacteria bacterium CG_4_10_14_0_2_um_filter_43_11
GAAGGATTGGATGTAGTGGACACCATTGTGAATGTAGATCGGGACGCACACGACAAACCTCTGGAAAACGTAGTGATGAAAAAGGTGGAATTGGATAAATACCGGAAGTAATTGAAAAACATTTTTAAAAAGGAGATTATTATGTTACAGTGGTCTCCTTTTTTTAATGCCCTAGTCCAAAAGTAAAATGTTACAAGTACCATCACTACTCGATTTCCTCGACTTGCCAACAAAATTAGGTATCCCTGAAGAAGCGTTAAGTGGGATAAGAAACAAAGCTGTAGAAACCATGCGAGGCTTGATTACAGTCAACTTAGGCAGACAAACCATGCTAGGAATATTAGCCGATAAAGTGAATGGATTTTGTGACAGGTCACTCCCGGAAATAGCGCCACAACCGCCAATAATGAAAATGTTAAGAAGCATTTATGATACCACCTCCGGAGATCATACTGTCCTGGCAGCAGCCTTGGTAGAAAAAATCGGAGATACATCAGAGGTAACTCTAGATCAAATCCGCACAGCCGTGGAAGATCTATATGAAGAATTAAGAAGGTGTATCGAAATGAATCGTAATGTGTTTGAGGAACTGTTAAAAAAGAGAAGAGAATTTGCTCAATCCTATTTTTAGAAATCAATAGTATCAATAAAAATAGATTGATGTTGTTGTCCCTTTTTTGAAGTTGCTATAGTATAAAAGCGCTGTTTTATAATTAAAAATTCTAAATTGAACGTCCGACTCCGCATTCCCCCTTCCCCCACCGGTTTACTGCACATCGGTACGGTACGAACCGCGCTTTACAATTATTTGTTCGCGAAAAAAAACGGAGGCACGTTGGTGTTACGCATCGAGGATACGGATAAAGAGCGAGGCACAAAAGAATACGAAGATGACATTGTGAACGGATTGATTAAATTGGGGATCGCGGGCGACGAAGGTGTACACGTGGGTGGGCCTTACGCGCCGTATCGCCAGAGCGAACGAACGGAGATATACACCGGCTACCTACAGCAATTACTCGATGAGGACAAAGCGTATTACTGTTTTTGTACCAAGGAACGGCTGGAAGCAATGCGCGAAGAACAAACCGCGAAAAAACTTCCCCCACGATACGACGGTTGTTGCACGGGGTTGGACGTGGCGGAAAGTAAAAAACGTGTAGAACAAGGGGAATCCGCCGTTATTCGACTGCGCGTGCCACAAGATCGGGAAATAAAATTCAACGATTTGGTTCGCGGCGAAAACGTGTTCCGGAGCAAAGAATTTGACGATTTTGTCATCGCGCGAAAAATCAATGACCCGCTCTATCATCTCACCGTTGTGGCGGATGACCACGACATGGAAATTACCCACGTGATTCGGGGGGAAGATCACATTTCCAACACACCGAAACAGATTTTGATTTATCGGGCTTTCGGCTGGCAAATACCGGAGTTCGGACACCTTCCGCTGATTTTGAATGAGGACAAAACCAAATTGAGCAAACGTAAAAATAAGGTTTCGGTGGATGATTATTTAAAGGAAGGTTATTTACCGGAGGCGCTTCTCAATTTCCTCGCGCTACTGGGGTGGAACACCACGGATGAACAGGAGATTTTTAGCATGGAGGAATTGATTGAAAAATTTTCGCTGGATCGTGTGCACAAAGGAGGCGCCGTTTTCGACATCAAAAAACTCGATTGGATCAACGGCGAATACATCAAAAAAGCCATCGCGGAAGACATCGATGGATTTTACCCAAAAATCGCTCACTTTTTCTCATCCCGACCGCAAGCGGAGGGATCTACCCCGATCGACCCCGTTCTCATCAAAAAAATCCTGCAAGACCCCGATTTCGCGGGGCGATTCAAAAAATTAAGTGAAATTCCGGAGGCACTGGCCGTTTTCTTCGAACCCCTCCCGGATTATTCGATGAGCCTGATTTTGAACGAAAAATTCAAAATCACACCGGAAATCGGAAAAAGGGTGTTTCAAAAAGCAATCGAAACCGCTCAGAATCTGGAATGGGAGGTTGGAGACAACACCCAAACACAAACCCTTTCCGAATCCATGATGGAACTTGTAGAACCCTTGGAATTAAAAAACGGACAGGTGCTATGGCCCATTCGGGTTTCCCTGTCAGGAGCTGAACGTTCCGCCAATTTCGCAACATTGATGGTGTATTTAGGAAAAGAGGAAACATTAAAACGATTGGGAATCGCGTTAGAAAAAATGAATTGATCGGACAATGACATTATTCGGAAATAAATACCGTATTCAGTCCACCCGACTGCCGGAATGGGATTATGGATCCGATGGATATTATTTTGTCACCATTTGCACAAAAGGAATGGTCGAATGGTTTGGCGAAATTCGAAAAGGAATAATGGGATTGAATGAATTGGGATGCGCTGTCCATAAACAATGGGGAATAACCGGAAAAATAAGAAAAAATGTGGAATTGGATACATTTGTTGTTATGCCAAATCATGTACACGGTATTATTGTTATTCATGCACCCGTAGAGACGCATTGCAATGTGTCTCTACGCAATGCGTCTGCCGAACAACAACAAAAATACAATCAATTTGGACCACAACGTAATAATTTAGCATCAATCGTTCGGGGGTTTAAATCATCTGTTAAGCTTTGGTGTAACCAAAGCGGATATTCCGATTTTTCCTGGCAATCAAATTATTACGACCGTATAATTCGTAATGAACGGGAATTAAACCGTATTCAATCCTACATTCAGGACAATCCGATAAATTGGGAAATAGACAGAAACCATTCCAAAGATAAACCATCCATTCATGGAAATTAAAATTCAAAAAAACACCGCGCTCAGCCAATTCTGCACCTACCGTACCGGGGGGAAGGCCCTGTATTTTGCTCCGGCAACAGACTGGCAAGGCGTGTTTCACCTACGCGAATTCGCGAAAAAACAAAAAATTCCCTACATGATTTTAGGGGGTGGTAGCAATGTGCTGTTCCCCGATGAGGGATACCCCGGACTCGTGATTTTGAATCACATTGATCGAATGGAATTTCATGACGGCATGGTTACCGTAGGAAGTGGCGCGCATTTGATGAAATTATTAATGACGGCGATGCAACACAATCTGGGGGGCATTTCGGCACTCGCGAACGTTCCCGGAACGGTAGGAGGAGCCATTTATGGCAATGCCGGCATTCCCGGAATGTGGATAGGAGATGTGTTGGCGCATGCCAGCATTTTACCCGAAAACGAAAACAGGCCGATGATTGTCACCCCGGACTATTTCGAATTCGGATACCGCACGAGCAAAGCCAAACGCACCAAAGACATCATTCTTTCCGGAACGATTAAATTGAGTCCTACTCCCGCCATAATCACTCGAAAAGAAATTGATGGATACATCAAAGAGCGTGCTCAAAAACAACCTTCCGGCTTTTGTTGTGGCAGTTTTTTCAAAAATCCGTCCGAATTCCCTTCCGCGGGTTGGTTGATTGAACAAGCGGGCTGTAAGGGAATGACGATGGGGGGAGCCCAAGTGAGCGAAAAACACGCTAATTTTTTCATGAATACCGGAAAGGCCACTTCAACGGACATTCTCAATCTGGCACTCAGGGTTCACGACGCGGTGAAAACAAAATTCGATGTGAATCTGGAGCCGGAAGTTCAAATTATCGGAAACAATCCCTTTAAAAAAAATAATTGATAAGCTCAAAACCGTTGGTTTTTCCGAACGGTAAATCCATTGGTAACCAATCGGAATAATCATTAACACTAAAAAATGTTCGACAGAGAAGAAGATTCCCACAAAGGCCAAAATGGAAAGGTGATGATCATCGGCGGAAATCCACTGTTCCATGGTGCACCGATTTTATGTGCGCTAGGGGCAGAATACTCCGGTGTGGATTTGGTATTTCCTTTTTTACCGCCCTGTCACGCGGAAGTCGCGCGGACTTATTCGCTGAATTTCATTTTGCAAACATTTGAAAAGGAGATATTGACGGAGACAGATGTTAAAAAACTCCTTCATTTCAGTGAAAAGGTGGATGTGGTGGTGATCGGTCCGGGATTGGGAACAGATGCCAAAACCAAAAAAGCCATTAAAAACCTGCTCACCCACCTGCAAACACCAACCGTTGTGGATGCCGGCGCGCTCATTTATACCAATACTTTTCCAAAAGAAACGGTACTGACACCGCATCATGGCGAATTCACCGCTCTGACGGGGGAAGAACCGACTCCGACAAACATTCAAAAATGGGCCAAGGATTTAAAAGTGACCATCGTTTGCAAGGGGCGGGAGGACATCATTGCGGATGAGGAAAATATCGCCTTCAACGCGACAGGACACCCCCTAATGACCGTGGGCGGAACAGGAGACGTATTGAGCGGTGTGATTGGCGGTTTTATGGCACAGGGAATGAGCGCGTTTGAAGCCGGCAAATACGGAACGAAAATAATAGGGGAGGCGGGCGAATTTTTAGCCGAAAAATACGGAAGCTTCCGTGCCATAGACATCGTTCATGTCCTTCCCGAATTCTTGAGACAAGATGACTAAAAAACCGCTCATGATTCACCTGCCTAACAGCTTTCAACCTTTCTGTGACGACCTGATTTTTGGAATGACACAAAAAGACTTCGGTTCTTTGAATGATGAAAGCCGGGATTTTGACTTTTTTTTGAAAAAACTGGCTCAAGAAACAAAGGGGATACAGCCCGTTTTTGCCAATCAAATGCACGGAGAAGACGTGATGGTGATTAAAAATCCACCCCGGATTAAACCGGAATGTGACGGTTTCATCACACGACAGAAAAAAGTGCCGCTCCTGATCAAAATAGCCGATTGCCAAGGGGTTTTAATATATGATTTTCAAACCAAAACCGTCGCGGCAGTTCATTCGGGATGGCGTGGATCCGCAAAAAACATCATCGGGAAAACCATAAAGACAATGAAAGAAATGGGGTGCAATGCATCGGACTTAGTAATTGCCATCAGCCCCTCCCTGGGGTCCTGTTGCGCGGAATTTTCGGATCCGTTCAGGGAACTACCGAAAGAATGTCACCCATACATTATGCCAAAAAACCGTGTCGATTTTTGGAGTTTGAGCAAGGAACAATGTCTGGAACAAGGAGTGCCGGAATCCCAAATAGAAATCACCGGAATTTGTACCCAATGTCACCCGGAAAGCTGTTTTTCTCACCGCAATGGAGATTTGGGAAGAATGGGGGCTTTTATTATGCTAAAATAAGCTGTACAGTGATCCCGTTGAATGGCAAATATTGGAAACCATGGAATGCATAGAGCAATCTCACAAATCCCTCAAATCCCCCACATCCCCCAAGTTTTATCCAAAACAAATTATGGATTTCGTCGCTTTTCTCATCACCAACATCATTCGGATTCTAAAATACGCGATCTTGGCGCGCGTGCTCCTTTCGTGGGTTCAGGTGAACCCCCATGGACGCATCGTGAGCGGTATTCACGACATAACAGAACCCATATTAAAGTTTTTTCGTAATTTATTGCCCCGCACGGGCATGATGGATTTTTCCCCCATTCTCGCGTTTTTAGCTCTGGATTTTCTCCAAATGGGAATCATTCAAATTCTTGCGACACTATAATCAAGAAAATCTTGACTTCTACATCCTTTTTACCTAAAATTACTAGGCTTTAAATTCAGTCCCTCGTTTTTATCATTAATATTAAACTTATTAATAAGCAACTGCGCATTAACGATCAGATTCGAGCCTCCGAAATACTACTCATCGACGGAGAACAGAAGACCATGATGAAAATAGGAGAAGCGATCGAAAAAGCCAAATCACAAGGATTGGATCTGGTGGAAGTGGCACCCAAGAACGAACCGTCAGTGTGTAAGATAATGGATTACGGCACTTACATTTATGAACAAAAGAAGAAGACGAAAAAGAACAAGAAGACTCAAAAACAAACAGAAATAAAAACAATCCGCCTGAGCATCCGTACGGAAATTCATGATCTGGAAGTAAAAGCCAAACAAGCACGTAAATTTTTGAACGCACGGCATATTGTAAAAGTGGTAATCATCTTCCGTGGACGAGAAATGGCTCATGAAGATCTTGGAATAGAAAAAATGGGGAAATTCCAGGAAATGTTAAGTGATATTGCAACCACAGAACAAAATCCAAAAAAGCAGGGATATCAGATGATCATGGTTTTAAATCCTATAAAATAATTCGTCATTTTTAATTCGTAATTGAATAGACATGCCTGGAAAAGCAAGACCCGGAAAAATCAAAAGCTCAAGCAGTGCCAAAAAACGTTTCAAAAAGACGGGTAAAAATCAATTTGCGCAGCAAAAAGCCTCTCACAATCATTTGTTACAACAAAAATCCAAAAGGCAAAAGCGATTGGCCGGCAAGACCATCATTACAAATAAGGCTTATCTGAAAGTGCTCAAACGGCTTCTTCCGAATTAATTTTAACATTTGTAACTTACCTTTATCATGCCCAGAGTAAAACGCGGAGTAACGGCTCGTGCTCGTCATAAAAAAATCTTCAAACTTGTCAAAGGGTTTCGTGGAAAACGTAAGAATGTTTTTAAACTGGCCAAAAACGCAGTCATGAAAGCCGGACAAAACGCCTACCGTGACAGACGCTTGAAAAAACGTAGTTTTCACCGGTTATGGATTTTGCGTATCAACGCGGCTTGCCGTCAAAACGACATGAAATACAGCCGTTTCGTGTATGGCTTGGAATTGGCCGGAATTTTGATCAACCGCAAAATGCTCTCGGAATTAGCCTCCAACAACCCGGAAATATTTAAAGAATTGGTAGAAAAAGCAAAAGCGACATTGCCTCCGGAAGGTCAAGCCCCTGATTTGGAAGTAATAAAAAAACGACTTGAAAAGGGGAAAGTCAAAAAAGAAAAAACACCTAAAGATGAGGAAGAAGCCGAAAAAGAAGTAATGGCCGATGAAAAAGTGGAAGCTTAGTCATTTGGAATAAAAAATAAAAAACCCGATTGAATTTCAGTCGGGTTTTTAAAAAAAATGAATTTAAGTGTATTAGATCATTAGAAAACCTGACTTAACTGACATTGTTTTTCGGTTGAGCTGTTTTAATGATTTGTGAAACTTTTTTATCAATATCCCATTTCAATTTTACAGGGTCTAGTTTAGCATAAATCTTCCTTAGTTCTTCTTTTTTCTCCTCCGGTACCTCATCGCACTCCAGTACACGTTGATACGGGGTTTTGGGAGTGTCATATTCGCGTTTGTATTTCGCACCCACTCTCACCTTTTTTTAAGTTTCATCGTGGGCTGGAAGAAGTTGAGATATAGTCGTAATTCGTTGTCATATAAATCATTTATGAGATCGAGTTGGAATTGTGTGTCAAAACGGTCATAGCCCAGTATTTTACGAACCAGTGGCCAGTTCTTTTGTTCAATATGAGCATTATCTTTTTTCATGTAAGGCCTGCTCCTTGTAAACTCAATATTATTTTCATCACAATAAGATCGCCCCAGAAAAGTGAAAAACAAAAAGTTCTTTTTATTCCGTATTGCTATGATTTATGGGTGAATTACTTTCTCGGAGAAAAAATCTCGTGATCCATCATTGCAGGATGAATAAAATATAAAAAAAATTTGCTATAATACAAAATAAGCTATATCATAACACCCTTAACCAAATATAAATATGGTCGCAGATCACATCCATTTTGAGCTTATTCGAGCAGAAACACTGCAGCAAAGATTAAAAGAAGCCGTTGACGCAGAACAAAGAGCTAAAGTGTGCGAAAACGCCCGCACGGCGTTACTGGTGGCACTTAACCATCCGGATCGGGATATACAAAAAATGGCTGAAAATGAGAGGCACGAAATCACACAATTAATAGGGGGCGATGTGCCAAATGATAGAGATGCAATACATTATGCTAGACAATTTTTCTTTACACAATATTCACAAATCAATGTGCTAAGCGGGATAGCAGGGGGGCTTGAAGAAAGCTCAGCTGCCTATTATAGAGACATAAAAAAAAAATTAATTCTCTATGGATATTTGGACGAAGCCGGAAAGCCAACCAAAGCCGGAGAGGCATTAGTAGCATTGCATAAAGCAGATGAACAAAATCGAAAAGCAGGCGAATAAAAGTACCGAAACTCTTTGATCGGGGTTTTCTGAAAATGAAGCTTAATAGAATCGGTCTCCGGCTCATCAAAGCTAAATTATTTATACTTAAAATGAATCACTTAAAATATTATTGGAAACCAATCTGAAGCCATGGCCACTGGTATAATAGAAAAACTCGAAGCCACTCTAAGCCAGTTAGCCACGAGAGTAATTCAGAAAATCCGTAAATCTTTAGCAAGAATAGGGGAAAACGGAACTATAATCGATACACTATATAGCTAATTCATTATAATTTGGCATATGATAATTTTTGGGATATAATGGAGTCATATTCAAT
>PFOK01000114.1 GCA_002792495.1 Candidatus Peregrinibacteria bacterium CG_4_10_14_0_2_um_filter_43_11
AACCCTTCTCTTGATGCCGGTCAAGATGGAGTCATTGACTGGAGTATTGACGGCGATATGACACAGGATTCCGTGACCGGTAATTTTGCCGCCGCCATCAACACTTATCTTCAAAATCATTCCGCGGAAACAGATGGGAAGGTAAAAGTTCCTCTTTATTTTCATGTGGATGAAGGCAATGTGTTACGAGTGAATAATCTGAATATCGCTTACCGGATTGTCGATACTGTGCCCCCTGCTCTCTCCAATGTCATCATCAATCCGGAAGTTCCCGAAGCCGGAAAACCGGTTACCGTCACCGTTACTGCTATCGACAATACCGCTGTTACAGAAGTGAAAGCGACTTTGGCGGATCACTCGGTCGTTTTGGTTCGTGGTGATGACAATGTGTTTAGCGGAATGCTGACTGCGCCCGAGTCCGGGATGTTTGATTTAACCATCACTGCGACGGATGAAAGTGGTCTTATCACTACCAGTATTACTCCTGTTACCATTGTTTCATTTATCCCCGAATTAACTGTCGAAAGTGTTACCTTTACTCCGGAATCTCCTCTTTTGACCGGCCAAACCGTTCAGGCCGATGTTCTTTTGCGCAATACGGGGAACCAAACCGTTAACACAGAAGTGAGCCTCACACATGTAATACCGGAAATAAAAACAATCTCCATTCCGGCTACCGGTACTGCCTTGCTCCAAACTTCTTTTACCCTCCCTGATCCCGGTCAACACACTTTGGATATTCATGTGGATTCCAATAATCAGTGGGCGGAAGAAGATGAAACCAATAATGCTTTCAGTCATTCCTATCAAACCGTCGATGGAACACCTCCCGGTTTCGAACAAATCACCATTCCTCAGCAAATCGGCAGTGGTCAAAACTTCGATGTCATCACAACGGTGATGGATAACGTGGGGTTGCAAAACGTTCGCGCCCAGTGGTTAGGACAATCTTATGGTTTTACGAATGAGGATAGCACTTATACCGCTCATTTAACCGCCCCCGATTCACTCGGTGAATCCGTTATTACACTCATTGCCGAGGATCAATCCGGTTTAACCACGACCGTTCAAAAAACAGTCAATGTCATCGATATCACTCCCAACCCTTCAGTGCAATCGCCCCATATCATCAGTATACCCGACAGCATTCTCCCCCTTGAAACGCCTGTTTTTCAGATCACACTGAAAAACGATGGAGGAAGTGCCGTGGACACCCCCGTTCAGATCACATTGGATGGGCAAATCGTTCATACCCAAAGCATGATGTTGCCCGCCGGCCAACCCACGGCTCTTACGTGGAGCGAGTGGCAGGCAACCTCCGGTTCTCATCAGCTCATCGTCACCTTAGATCCGGGTCAAATCATCACGGAAAAAAATGAGGGGGATAACAGTGGCACTTTTGATTTCATCGTTCCTTATACCCTGCCTCCCACTCTTAAAAATCTTGTTCTTCCTACAAATGTTTTAAGTGGTGAATCCTTCACTATCGCGGCCGATGTGACTGGAGATCAGGAGCTAAAAGAAGTGATCATTTCTATCAATGGCGAAAATCATTTCATGACTTCCGTTGATAATATCACTTATTCATTTGCAGGTGCTTTGCCTGTGGGTGACTATCCGCTTGCCATTACGGCCACCAACCTTGGTGATTTGACGGGTCAATTGTCCGGGAAGTTAATCATTCATCCGGCCTTGCCCGATCTTTCTATTCCTTCTTTTCAGGCTTCTTTGGCAGCGCCAACCAACCTGGAAACCACTCAGTTCACCGTTACTCTTCGTAACAATGGCTATGTTGACGCGACCACGATCCCCGTTTTACTTCAATTGGATGGCGCATTATTCGCGGAAAAAACAGTGGATCTTGCCACTCAGTCTAGCGAAGTATGGATTGTCGATTGGCCTGCGAAGTCCGGTGAACATCTTTTTGAGGTCACGATGGATCCCGGTAACACCATCTCTGAAATTGATGAAACCGATAATACAGTCTCCTTCCCTGTTTCTGTGACCAATGTCGTTCCTCCTGTTATCACCGGTGTTACCGCACCGGATATTGTGTTTTCCAACGAAATCATATCCATAAAAGCGGTTGTTCAGGATTCGGTACCCGTTAACATTACCGCAACGATTGGTGAGAGTGTCGCGACTTTGGTTTTTGAGGACGATTTACAGCTTTATATCGGCGGTCTTTCGGTCCCCCATTCCATTGGAGAATCCGTACTGACGGTAGAGGCGCAAAATGAAGATGGCCTCACAAACGTCTGGCAAAAAACCATCACTATCCTCGATTCCAATCCCGACCTCAGTATTGCTGGCGCGGACGTTCTTTTTAATCCTTCTTCTTTAGTGGCTGAAGAATCCGCCTCCATCACAACTGTCATTCACAATCATGGCGGTACCGATGTTAAAAATGCCGATGTTCAACTCAAAATAAACGATCAGGCTGTATCCACACAAACCGTTTCTATTGCTAAGAGCAATCAGGAAACACTCACTTGGGAATGGATTCCATCGTTTGGAATGGCCGATATCGCCATTGTGCTTGATCCTAATAATGGTATTGCCGAATCCGATGAATTGAACAATCAATACGCCACTTCTCTGTACGCCAAAGATATCATCGCTCCCTCCTCTCCTCAATTGCAGGTGACTGATGGTGCGGCATGGAGCTCCAAGAAAGATTGGCATATCGCCTGGCCGGAAGTCGAGGAAAGTCATTTGGCAGGTTATGCCTATCAGTTGGATGGAGGATTATGGAAAGATATTGGCTTAACCACTTATATTGATATCCACTTTGATCAGGCAGGCAAGCATGCCGTTTGTGTGCGTGCCGAAGACTTGTCCGGAAACCAAAATCCATCCTGCACTTCCATTAATCTGGATTTTTTAGGTCCGTTGGCCCCTGTTTTAAAAGGAGGTACTTCTCAATGGTCCGCTGATTCTCATCACAAAATCACATGGAACGCCCCCTTTGATGATGGCAGTGGTGTTGTCTCCTACCTACTGCGTATCAACGGAACAATTACCGAGCTCGGTTTGGTAAATGCTTATGAAGAAAATTTGGATGACGGAGAATATCTCATGCAAATTGCCGCGCTTGATTCCCTTGATCATCAAAGCATGTGGAGCAACCTCATTACATTGCGTGTGGATGCCACTTCTCCGGGAACCGTTCAGAATTTCCGGTCTGCCACACACCCAAGCGGTGTCTTGTGGTTTGCCAATGGTACGCCGGAATTCACATGGGATCCTCCTGCGGATACTTCCGGGATAGAAGGTTATTATCATTACATCGATCATAATCAAAGTACCATCCCTAACAGCCAATATTGGTTTACCGATAAAAACAAGGTTACTGTACCTGTTGATCAGGCACTTGGCAGTGGAGAATGGTTTTTCCATATTATTCCTGTCGATAACGTGGGAAACCCCGGAATCACAACACATGCTCCATTCAATATTGATCTTGCCCCTCCTTTTACCGCTATTAGCCTTTCGCCCAATAGTAATAAAATTGTTTTATCCGCGACAGATGAGTTTACTTCGGTAGCGTCCACTCATTATCGTTTGGATGGTGGCAATTGGATTAGTGGTGATTTCTTTTTTCTTCCAAAGTCCGGCGATCATCAAATCGAATATTATTCCATTGATCAGCTTGAAAATACCGAAGGGGTTAAGCAGGTTTCGATTGATCTTGAAAAACCTTCTTCCCCTTTGATTGGACCTCATTCCGCCAATTGGACCAATGCCCCTTTGCAAACCGTTTCCTGGCAGGAACCTCTTACCTTTGGCGCGGGGCTCAAAGAATATTTGGTTCGTATCGATGGAGTGGAAATTATCAGTGCCGGCACAGCGACTTCTTTGGCTCATACTTTCACCGATGGTACACATCTGATCGATGTCGCGGCAGTGGATATTTTAGGGGAGCAAAGTGATTGGTCCGGTTCCATGCTCATTAATGTCGATGTCACATCGCCTCCTTCTGTTTCTTCTATCAGTTCCGCTTCACATCCGGATTCCATAATGTGGTATACCGACCCGACTCCCGAGTTTTCCTGGAATTCTGTTTACGATACGCTTTCGGGTACTTTTGGATACCGTTATACGATTGATCATGACTCCAAAACACTTTTAACTTCTTCAGATCCTTTTACCGAAGCAACCACTTTTTCTCAGAGCACGCCTCTTTCAGGCGGCACTTGGTATTTTCATGTGGCTGCGGTAGATAACGCACATAACATTGGCAATGTCTCCTTCGATTTTCAGATCAATATTGATACTACTCCACCGGAGGTGGATATCGACGTCAACTCATATCCTCTTCGGATCGGCGCGACCGATGAACATTCGGGGGTTCAAACCGTTTTCTTTCGTGTTGATGATAAAGACTGGCAGATAGGAACAGAAGTTCGGTTTAGCATATCCGGTTCACATATTGTGGAATTTTACGCGACCGATCAGCTCAACAACACTTCCGCGGTGGAATCTGTTAAGTTCACTTATTCTCCGGGGTCTAAATGGTCATGGAATCGCATAAAACAACAGCAGGAGGAACAGGAAGCTCTGGCGACGGAACAGGAAGCGATCAAAAAATCCAAGGAAGAATATGAAAAACAGGAGCTTGAGCGTCCTTATTCCTTTGAGAATCTGAAGGTTTTTTATGCTTTTGATAAGGCTTTGATCAGTTGGAATAACGTGAATACGTCCATCGATTATTTTGTCGTTTACCGTTGCGCTTTAACGGATCCGGATTGCCAAAAACCTACTGTGGTCGCGCAAATACAATCGAATTCCGAAAAGCGCATGCGTGTTATCGATCGTATAGGCGGTCAACATTATTACCGTGTTTTCGGTTATTTCGCGGATGATCAGATATTGGAAAAAAGTGAAGTTGTTTTTTATAAGCAATCCTTCGAAAGAAAAACACTTTTGAAAAATAAGAAAGAGGTGGGAAAGTTATAATCATTCATTCCCTATCTTTCTGTTTACGAGAAATAATTGTTCACAGCGAATTCGAATTGTTCCAGGAATAATTTTTTGAATAAACTGATGTTATTTTGTTCGTAAAAAAGAATCATGGCTTTTTTGTATTCCACTTCATTCACACTACGATAGGAAAGGGGGCAGCTCTTATTGGCAAGCAACACGGCATTTCCTATCATTCGACTGGTACGCTTATTTCCGTCCCCAAACGGTTGTATGTACGCGATGAGCGCAATGATTAAAAATGCCTGTGTAAAAAAATCATTTTCCCGATTCACCCATTCACACGCTTTTCCCAGCGCTTCTCTAATCTGAAACTCATTATCCAACGGTTTGTAACGTGTTCCCACAATTCGAACGGGGTGCTTTCGTAAGCCTTTTTGGATTTTCAGCTCCTCCGTCAGCAATCGGTGGATGTCGATAATTTTTGAAACGGATAATTTTTGAAAGTCACCCGTATTATTTCGTATATATTCCAGGACATTTTTATGTCCAAAAATCATCCGCGCCTCTTCCTTGCTATGCCCCTTTGCCTCCTCTCTTGTGACAATCAAATGTTCTGTCTCTAGCAGGGAATATGTATTTCCTTCAATTTTGGATGACTTCCAGCTGAACTCAATGACCAACCGTTCGAATTCTTTTTTTAAGCCGGCGGGAGAAAATGTTTTTAAATTATTTTGATGTATTTCGTGCCATTTTTTTAGTATCTCCCTCTCTTTTTTGGTAAAGGGATTTTGCAGAATTTCAAAGATACTGAAATTGAATCGATCGTTAATTGTCCTTTCGTCCTCTTCCTGTTCAAAATAAATTCGAGAATCGATTGGTCTTAAAAAATGATAATAGGCAGAGAGTTGATAGGCCGTCGTCCGCCCGCCTCCTCTTTTTTCCAAAAATCCCTTTTTAACGAGTTCTTTTATGTCCCGATTCACCGTAATTTGAGCGACACTTTTCGTAAAATCTTTTTTGATGGTCTGAAAAATCTGAGAAATGGCTAAAACTTCTCCATTCTCCAGGATTTGCAAAATAAATTGTTGCCGCTCATTGAATGAATCATTTATCATATCATTTTTATGCTTTAATCATATCATTTTTGATATGAAAAAGCAAGGTTAATGATAGGATTATTTCATGTATATTCCCGTCATTCCGTGGCCAAATGGATTTCTCCGCCCGATTTTATCGGTCCTCGAAATGACGATTGGTTGTGTGTCATTTCGACCTCGATCCGCCTAAGGCGGACGGGGAGAAATCCCTTTGGCCGTCATATTTTGTGACTCAGCGAGTGGCTTATTGTGTTTCGGTTCGGATTTGAGGTACGGAATGACGAAGTATCCTGCTCATCCTCTACCTCATAATAAAAAACGTTCAGCAAAAAAACTCCACCTCTTTGTAGTCTTCTGTTCCCATTTAATTCCTTCGGTTCGGGTCCCATTCACCCAAAAGCGCTTCCCGCGAGCGTTCGGTAGGGTAAGTGGTCACTTCCAATCCTTCGTTCGTTCGTGTTAACGCCAATCTCAACGCGCCTCGCGTATCAACAATTTTTCCGGGTAGTTTATTACCCATGATGAGCCGCATGACCGCTTCTCCATCCACAATTCCTAGTTCTGTTTCTAGCGCTAATTTATCCGCAAAACCTTCTAGTGTTAGCCTCTCTGTTTGGGGTGCTGTTTGGGGTTGCATAATGTTGAAGGGTGAATTTTTGTATCCTTCCATTATAATCTTTTTTTGACGAAAAATCAATCCTTTATTTTGTGATTAGTTTATCCTTTTACCCTCCTTTTTTGTTGATTTTTGAGCTATTTTTTGCTATAATAACAATATAAATTAATCCTAAAAAAATGGCACAATCAGAAGAAGCCCGATTACCTAACTATTCCGCTCAGGATGTTCTTGATGATGCTACTAAGCGTGCGAGTGTGACCCGTCGTTTTTTAGAGGATAATGAGATTGGTCGAGATGATTTTTTGGCTTTATTAAGAGCAGTTAAGGTACAACCTGCCGATGAATCCCATTTTGATTTAAATAATGACTCTCTTTTAACCACCGCTGTTTTGGGCATTCAGGAGGCAGTCGGCTTATCGAAAGAAGACACCGCTGAAGGGCGGGATGGAAAGTTCGGTCGTAACACTTTGGCCGCGGTTCGTGAATTCTTAGATCGCAACAAAGAGCAAACAGTAGCCGCAGCGGCTTTGGCTTCTTTGCATGCCAGTGTAGAACGTTTACAGGTAAAACGAGAGGTTGAAGGCCCACTCGTTTCTTATCGCGATGTGATTCAAGGGCAGAAAGAAAATGGTATTACAAATCAAGTTATTCAGGATGCGGAAAAAGAATGTCAGACGGCTGTTGGTCAAAAAGGTATGGAATATATGAAATTGCTTGATCGTTCTAATTTGGTCAAAATTTCTCAATTCGTTGCGCAAGAAGTGGGCATTCCCGCTTCTGTTATTTTAGCGGCAATTTCTCGCGAGACGGGTGGTAAGTTCCAAGCCGATCTTTATGGCTCTGGCGGTGAATTGGGGATGGGTCAGTTCATGCCGAAAACTTGGAAAAATTATATTCAAAAAAATCCTACTTTTCAGCGAGTGATGGGAATGTTTACCGATCAAGATCCACAAACGATTGGTCGTGCGCGTTCGATTGTGGCGGATCTTTTGGGTTCTGCTTTATTTTTCAAGCGTGCGGCGGATCGTCTTGGTTTTTCTATTTCTAATCCCCCTACTCACGATGAAATGGTATGGGTACGTTTTTATTATCATGTTCCGGGATATGCTGTGGCCTTTAGAGAAAGGCGTACGGATGAATATGGTCAAAAAGCAATCGCGTTTTATCGGGACAACGAGCATAAATATAAGGATTTCGCCGATCGCGCGTTGGGGTTGCATGGGAGATTATAAACAATGGTTGACAATTTTTGATCTACTATTTACGATGGGCATGTTTTTTGCATATTGAAGATTTTTTAGCCTTGGCTATGAATTGACTGAATAGCATCTAAAATGAATTTGAGTCATGCGATATCATCGTTGTAATCGTAAAAATCTCCGTTTGCGGGGATATGATTATTCTCGGAACGGTTTTTATTTTGTCACCATTTGCACAAAAGGAATGTGTGATTTTTTTGGCGCAGTCCGAAATGGGGTCATGGGGTTGAATGAATTGGGATGTGCGGTAGTACGTTTTTGGAATCAAATTCCTGTTCATTTCACCGACGTTGTTTTGGATGAATGGGTTGTTATGCCAAACCATGTGCATGGGGTTGTGGTTATTAACAAACCGGATGTATTGGAGGGGGCACGCCATGAAAAAACCGGTGTAGGGGCACGCCATGAAAAAACCGGTGTAGGGGCACGCCATGAAAAAACCGGTGTAGGGGCACGCCATGGCGCGTCCCTACATGTAAACCGGTTTGGTCCATTAAATCCCCAATCATTGTCGTGTATCATTAACCATTTTAAGGGTGCTGTTACGCGGAATATTCATAAAAATTATGATCCCCATTTTTCCT
>PFOK01000003.1 GCA_002792495.1 Candidatus Peregrinibacteria bacterium CG_4_10_14_0_2_um_filter_43_11
TTAAACAAGCGGAAAACAATGTATTTATGTATGACACTTTTTCATCCGTTCGCAAGGGGTTTTTTGAGGGTGGGGTTGACAGGGGGGTGGGGAAAGAAATTCATTTGTGTTTACCGTTATAATCCGTCATAATCCACTATACTACATATAACGTTAATTTATACTTCTCCGTTCCGAAATAACATCGGAGCTGCGGAGCACACTGCAGTTAATCGGAATTATTTAAACAGAGGTGTATAAAAGTTTATTTATGAACGATATTCTTACCAAATTTGATCATCGTGTTAATGCCCCTGAGCCGCATATCGTGGTTCTCCTAGCGGATATCGACAGTATCCGCGGTGAATTTAAATCAGATATACGGATGATTCCTCAGAAGATCAATAATCTTCGCAGATCCGCGCTTATTACTTCTGCTGGAGCCTCTGTTCGTATTGAAGGGGCAAAACTCAGCGATGAAGAGGTTGAAAAAATTATGCGTGGTCTTGCCGTTTCAAAGTTTTCTGATCGTGATTCCCAGGAGGTGCAGGGATATCTGGAAACACTTCAGAATGTGTTTGACAGTTATCAGACACTACCTTTGCGGGAAGGGGTCATTCTCTCGCTTCATAATCAGCTTCTTAAATATTCCGTCAGAGACGACATGCATCGTGGCGGCTATAAAAAAAAGGAAAACACGGTGGGTGTCCTAGGGGTAGACGGTAAAGTCGCACGTATATTATTCGAGACTACGCCGGCGTATCTTACTTCTAAGGAAATGGGGGAATTAACCGGATGGACAACTAACGCGTTTGAAAAGAATCGTTTCCATCCCCTGCTGATCATTGCCAATTTTATTGTGGAGTTTCTGAAAATTCATCCGTTTGAGGACGGGAATGGACGTCTTTCACGAATTCTTACAAATCTTTTACTTCTGCGTTTCGGTTACCAGTTCGTGCAGTATGTTTCACATGAACAGATTATTGAATACCGTAAAGATGAATATTATATCGCACTCCGCAAATCGCAGGAGACTTTTAAAGCAGATCATGACACGATCGCCCCATGGTTCAATTATTTCCTTTCAATAGTTAAGGAACAGGGCGCGAAAGCACTTTTGTATGCCAGGGAAGAAAACATGGAAGCGGTACTTTCCCCGAAACAGAGTAAAGTATGGCAGTATATTTCAGGAGAAGATGAAGCTACTCCGGGCGGAATCGTGAAGGCAACAGGTATAGCCCTAGGCACAGTACGTCAGGCGCTGAATCGATTGATGAAGCTTGGGAAATTAAAACGTATAGGTCGTGGACGTGGAACAAGGTATGTAAAAATAATAGAAATATAGGTGACGGAACAATCACGGTGGAGAACCTGTACACTACCATGGGATGGGATTGGAACGGCAACGAACATGAGATCATGGCGAACCGGATCGCTTTGAGATACATCAAGGATGACGGAACGGAAGGTCAAATTACTTTCGATCAAAAAGGAACAGAACGCCATGATTTTGGACAACGTGCCTTACATCCATAAAAACCAGCCCTGGAAAAAGTCTGTTTGTCGGCTTAGGTAAGCGGAAAACAATGGGTAGCGTAGTAAAAATGGGGCGTTATGATTTAATTTTTCTGCATAAT
>PFOK01000058.1 GCA_002792495.1 Candidatus Peregrinibacteria bacterium CG_4_10_14_0_2_um_filter_43_11
TTTGTTCGACGTACCTGGCGAACAGAGATTAAAGTTGACGGGCGATTCGGCACAAGGCCTTGATTTTTTTCGGCCTGCCTGCCAGCAAAGGCAGGCTCCACCGGTCTGCCTGAAGCGGATGGGTGGAAAAAAGCATAAGAATCACCACTATGCTCATGGTAGCGTTGAGAGTAGAGTAGAAAGTTTATTTTGAGGGGATTTTAGATCAGATCCCTTCCCTCGAGTCACTCGGGACAGGCTCGCTCGGGATGAGGAGGAACCCCGCATAAGGAGTGTTATAGCTGAGCCACTATAAATTAGTATAAAGGAGAGATTCCGCATCAAGCCTGCCTGCCGGCAAAGGCAGGTGCGGAATGACGATAAAGGGTATGTAGTTTTATTATTGTTCAGCTGTATAGCAACAATATTCTTGCTGAAAACAAACTGGGGCATTATTCTTGGTTTGTTATAACCCATACTCAATGAGCACCTGGCTTTTCTTCGCACTCCTTTCTCCTTTTTTATGGGCGGTTACCAATGTATTGGATGGCGCTATTCGACATCATTTCGTTCAGGATGACTTCGCATTGGCGTGGTGGATAGCGGTAACACGACTCCCTTTCATCATCCTGCTTTTGGTGTTGGGCAATTTCGATTTTTCGTTTCAACTTTCCGACATGCTGTGGATGCTCTTTGGCGGGGTTTTTTGGGTGGCACCGGGTATTCTCTATTTTCGCTCCATCCATCTGGAAGATCCGACTCGGGTGGCACTGATGTTTCAGATCATCCCCATCTTCGGTCTGACATTGAGTTATTTTATATTGGGAGAAACACTCACTTCTGTTCAGGCCATTGCCTTCGTCATTCTCATGCTGGGAGGTATTTTGGCCGCATTGAAACGGATTGATAAAAAATGGCACATCAGTTCCGCGTTTTTTTTAATGATTTTAGCCACCTTTTTGTGGTCTGTTTCGGATGTGATTTTTAAAAAATACGAACCTGCCTTTGCCAATTTTTACACCGCTTTCGCGATTTATTTTACGGGGAGTTTTTTTGCCTCATTCTTTTTTGCTCACACACCAAAAAAAATCCGTCACCTCATTCAGGCGTTTCATGTGCCTTTGCGCGGTTGGGCCTTTTTAGTCATGACTCAATTATTGGGAATATCCGGTGCGTTGACATTCGCATACGCGCTCACGCTTGGGAAAGTTTCCCTCACAGTTGTTCTCATTGGTACTCAGCCGTTATTCGTCTTTACTTTTGGTCTCTTTTTAAGCCGATTCCTCAAAGAGGTTAAGCCTGAGCCGATGACTAAACGTATTCTGTTTTTCAAAGGACTTTCCTTCGCTCTGGTCATGTTGGGATTGTGGATGTTGTAGGGGCAGGTCGCAACCTGTCACTACAACAATTCGATTATTTCTTCTTCCCCTTTTTCTGCGCCTTCTTCGGTTCCGGCAACATATTCCAAATCAAATTCCACAACGAATCATGAAGCCGGTGAATGTGTTCATTTTCAATAATCACCCCTATAAACTCATTTTCCACGTACGTTAAATACGAAACCTTTCCGTCATAAATATTCATTTCCACCGCAAAAGGGTAAAGTGATTCCTTGATCCATTTATACCCTTTGTGAGATTTTGTGGAATACGTGCCGCTTTCATAAACACTTCGCGCAAAAGGGGTGTCGAGCAGCAAGCTCCTTTTCGTAATGCTCGTTTTTTCACGTTCGGTGACATATTCATCGTTAATATCTTGAACATGTTTGAACATCGCATCGATATTCGCAAAGTCCTTGAGCTCCGTTTTAGAAGTCAATGTGTCGAAAAGCACTTGCCGTACAGCCTCCTTCCCCTGATAAAATCGTACATTAGGAATCGATTTATTTGATTTCATCATACTAACCAGTTCCGGAGCCACCTTTTTTAAATCCGCAGCCAATTTGTCATATTGACTCATTGCCTGACGTTTTTTCATCTCTACAATCTGCATCAGATTATCGGGATGGACAGAGGAAAAGATGTAAACATTTTTATGAATCGCTTTGGTTACAATTTTTTCCTGTTCCAGTCGTAATAAAATATTCTGTACCGTCGTTCGTGGTAACCCTATCTGATAAGCGACAATACTCGCGCGATTGGGGCCTGTTTCGAGGAGCTTTTTGTAAACTTCGATTTCTTTAGGGTCTAACCCCAATTTGCTCAAAATTTCAGTAATCATAAAAAAATTTTAAAAATAATGTCATTTATTGCTGGTCACTTTATAGGAAAATAAGGAAGAAAATGTCCAAATATATTTTAATATAGCTAAAAAACAGAAGTCAATAGAATTGCCGATTTATAATGGTCAGCATTTTTAAATATTCCATAACTGCCCATTGACTATGGTGGGCAGTTTGGTTTGGTATAAGCTACCACATATTTTTAAAATAGTGTCAATCATTTATGTTGACCAAAACTAATCGGCATTTTGTTTAAAAGTAAAAAATTAAATTAAAATAATTTGGCTTAAATAAGCTATAATATGATTATATAAAAATGACCAAATACTATTGACAATTATACTTGACATAGTTATAATAAATTCCTTAATTAATTTTAAATCATTATTTTCTTAACTTTTAATATTATGTCTACTCCCACTATTTCACAAAATCCTTTCGAAAACGTTCCTCAGCTTGAAAGGAGAGTTTTTGAAGGATTGCAGGCACATGTTCATGCGATTGAAAAACTGGTTCCCGGGTTTCGAGAGGCCTTAGTTGCACTAATGCAAACAAGATATATTAGTGGCTCCGCTCCGGAAAGATGCCCATTTCCTGTTTATACCTATGGCGGGGAAAGTGGTGATCCTGATGTAGCTGTTCTACTTGGACTTCCCGATCCTGAATGGACGGAGGCAAAGACTAAATTAAGGGGGGAGGGGGGTCCTCTTTCAGGCGAGGATTATCAGTATATGGCAGCTCTACAACCGGATGCTCGCTCTTTAGCCATTTCTTATGGTCGTGGTAAATTGGCTGAATTAACCGTAAGAAGTAGAGCCTCCGAAGAAGAGTTGGGTTTTGAATTAACAGAAGCATGTCCAACAACCAACGGATTGAGTTCTCACGGAGAAACAGCGGTAACAGATCGTAGCGGTATTTATGAGGGAGATCCTGATCGAATTCGTTTGGACGGAGCTTTGGGGAATATAGGCTATGTGAGGGTTGTGGAATTTGCTCAGG
Organism: Candidatus Peregrinibacteria bacterium CG_4_10_14_0_2_um_filter_43_11; assembly: GCA_002792495.1. Taxonomy (GTDB): domain Bacteria; phylum Patescibacteriota; class Gracilibacteria; order UM-FILTER-43-11; family UM-FILTER-43-11; genus UM-FILTER-43-11. The sequence continues at coordinate 3,200 of PFOK01000058.1, forward strand.
CGATTGTTGATCTTAGGAAAAAATTGGAAGCTACAGAGGGAACTGCTTAATTTTTTATTCATTACATTCTAACCTTTAATATTATGTCCTCATCTGAAATTTTTCACTTAGCTACGGGTGGAACAATAGATTCTTATTGGAATGCTCCTTCTGATACAGCACTCCCAAACAGGGAGACGGTAGTTGAACGCTATTTAAGAGAGGCGGTTCGTTTTCGGGGTGTTGCTTCCGAGACACTTTTTATGAAAGATAGCCGTCAGGTTACACCCGCTATGCAAGATCAGGCGGCTGACCGCATTGCAGAAGTCCCTTACGATAGAATGTTGGTTACTTCGGGAACTTATTTAATGCCTGATATTGGGAGAACCATTAAAAGACACCCTGGTGTTAAGGGGACATTTGATTCTTTGGATAGAAGATTGGTTTTGACAGGTTCAGGAAAGCCAATGCATGAATTTTTAAGGTCAGATGGTGGCTTCAATCTAGGCATGAGTGTGGCAGTGCTCGAGGAGGATACCGTTGATCGGGTAACAGCCGTAATGAATGGAGGTTGTTTTGAGGTAGACGCTCTGAGAAAAGATTTAACGACGGCTACATTTGGGCTTTCAGAAGGAGACGATCAAATTCCTTATGCAGACTTTGATTTGATTGCCCTTGGGGGGAGTATGGATTTTGTGCCAAACGGTTTGGATGGCCTAGTTCCTGCGCGACAATCACAGGTACCAGGTTATTTGCGTACCCCCGTACAAAACAAGCATCATTTTGTTGCTTCGAACCCATTTGTAAGGGATAGTCGAGAACTCATAACTGAAGAAGATTTAGCAAGAGTATTAGAGATGATCAGTCGTACCAAGACGGATTATATTCTGATCACGACAGGAATTTATAGAATCAGAGAGTTGCAACAATTTTTAAGCCAAAGGTTAGGTGAAGAAAATAATAAAAGGATTATTTTGACAGGGTCTAGATTACCGTTAGGAATTACCGATATGACAGATGCCCCTTTCAATCTTGGGTATGCACTGGGAAAATTAGGATTTTTACAGCCAGGGGTTCATGTTGCTCTGCAGGGGCATATTTTTGAAGATGATGAAGACATTCTAAATACTGTTTATACTCCAAGGGAAATTGAGTTGATCCGGGAGCAAAGTAGACGATTTGAGACTCATGTGTAGGAAATAGGTTTCAAAACCACAAAATATCTCGGAGGATGAGCAAATATTTGCTCATCTTTTTGGAGCCATTCTTAGGCTCATACAAAAAGGATAATCAAGGATTGTCTTTCTCCCCAAAATCCCTCATAATGCGCTTGAAATAAAACGCTTATGACAGACTCTAAAAACACTATTGTCGGGAATATTCAAAAATACTTCCTGCTCATCATATTGCTGGTTTTAATAGTGGCCTTGTTCTTTTTTTTACAGCCGCTTTTTATCGATTTACTCTTCGCGGGGATCATCGTCACGGCAATTTACCCGCTCCATCGATTGCTCAACCAAAAAGTACGCATCCCAAAAAGCGCTTCCGCTTTGATTACCCTCATTCTCATTCTTCTTCTCATCGTCACACCTTTTACGCTGTTTTTCTTCTTCATCGCGCACGAGGCGACAGGCGCTTATGTGGTCATCATGAGCCATGTGAACCGGATCACCAGTAACGACATCCGCTTATTGCCGGAGCTCATTTATAATAGTTTTATAGGGCAGGCCATCGATCAGTTAAAAGCGTATACCCCCATTTCCACAGCGGATATCGTTTCGGCCATTGGCGAAATTGTCCGGAAAATAAGTACCCTTTTAATCAGCGAAACAACAACCATTCTCAAACAAATTCCGATCGTATTGGTTCATATGATCATTTTTTTACTGACGGTATTCTACTTCATCCGCGATGGTGAACGGTTGGTGGCGCATATCCGTTCTTTGCTTCCGCTTTCTCAAAAATATCGCAAAGAAGTATTCCATAAACTTCATCAACTCAGTTATGCGATTCTTTATGGGATCTTCGGAGCCGCGATTTTGCAAGGGGTCTTAGTGGGGGTAGGGTTCTCTTTCGCGGGCATCAGCAACGCGGCTTTTTGGGGGAGTGTCGCCGCCCTTTTTTCCCCTTTACCGTACATTGGTGTTTCCATTGTATGGATTCCGGCGGTGATTGTGTTGATGTCCACGGGGCATGGGGTAGCCGGGTTGTTTTTATTGATTTGGTGTGTCGCCATCGTCAGCTTCGCGGACAACATCATTAAGCCTTACCTCATCGGCTCCTCTACCCGCATTCACCCCCTTGCGGTTCTACTCGTGTTGATTGGGGGCGTGTTTGCCTTTGGAATAAAAGGATTGTTTTTCGGCCCATTCCTTCTTACTTTAGGACTCGCGTTTTTACACATCTACGAATTGGAATATAAGAGCGTTTTAGGGGGGGGGAAGTGATTAATAGGAATCATCTAATAAATCCTCATATTCCGGATTGAGAAATGTGTATTTCCAATCTTTCGACATGTTGTGTTTAAGGATTTGGTACTCAAGGTATTTGAGGTGAATCATAAAATCATGTTCATCACGGATGTAATGGTCGTGATAGGATTTTTGCCATCGGAATTGGGGAAAAGGGTGAGAATGGGGATATTTTTGAAGAAATTGGGTTCGATATTTTTTTAATATTCCACGGAATTGAAGGCGCGGATAATTATCCGCGCCTTCAATGTAACCCATAATTAAATTTATATTATGAGAAAAATTCCGTTTCAAAAAATGCATTATTCCAGAATAACTAAAACATTCTCCTGATTTTATTTGAAGGTGAATATGATCGTATCCCAAAAACCATCCATACAATTCAAATCCTTTTAATTCCTTACACAACTTCAAATTCTCCATAAAAATTTCACAGAAGATTGGTTCCATGAAATATGGATAACGTTGAAGGGTATTTGTTGTTAAAAAATAACACACATTCGGAATGTAAATACGTTTCTGGCTATCACGATGTTTTTTCCTCATCTCTTTTGTTCATTTAAATGGCTAAAAATTCATTCAATTCAAAACACATCACCCATACAACATGTAAAAATTGGAATTGTCAAAGCAAATCACTTACAATAGAAAGGAATAAAAACACTTCCTATGTCTTTTCATCCTGTTCCATTCAACACTCAAAAAGCGGATCTCCTGCTTCTCAATCCTGATTTTTCCAAAAACGAATTAGGAACGGCATCGGCACCGGAAAATCATCTCGGTCTTAATCGTTTAGCGGGGTACCTTGCGGAATGTGGACACATTGTCCAAATTATCGACACCACCGGCCTTCCCGCGTCGTGCACCGGGCCGGAAGAATTGGGGGATTGGCTTTTAAATCACGCGGGAGATTATCGGGTGATTGGCTTTCATGTGAATTCATGGAATATCAATCACATCCTTCGCGCAATCGATCGCGCTCTTCCGAAGTTGGAACAGAAACGCATTTTATTTGGCGGACCTCTGGCGAGTTCGGAGCCGGAAAAACTCACACAACTTTTCATCGATCATGGTCTTCAGAACATCGGTCTTGTGCAGGGTTTGGGTGAAAAAATAACCGATAAAATCCTCAATCGCGACGATCTACTTAGCATCGAAAGTCTGTGGGCTTTTGAAAAAGGTCAATTCAAACGTGGTCAAAAAATCACGCTCACACCGGAGGAATTTAGTCATACACCCTTCCTTAATCTGGAGCACAACACGTTTTATCAGCGGTATTACCGCCCCGTTATCGAATCGGGAAATTTGGGCGATCACGCGATGGACATCATCTTTTCCTCGCAGGGGCTCGATGTCAATCGTGGCTGTCCTTTTAATTGTACTTATTGCAGTGTGCCACAGTACGAGCAAAAACTCATCACTTACACTCCAAAACGTGTGGTCGATGAACTCGAATATTTGGCAAAAGAAGCGGGGTTTTTCATGTTCACGTTCACCAATTCCAACATCATGTTTTACGAGCCCGCGTGGATTCGCGAATTTTGCCGTGAAGTCATCGGTCGTGGGATGAACGACTATCTGAATTGGACGGCCTACCATCATCCCAGTATTCTCGCTCGTCTCGAAACCTCCGACTATCACCTCATGCGCAAGGCGGGTTCCGACACGATTGTTTTCGGCGTACAGAGTTTTGATGAAGCGATCTGTCGGTTGTTCATGCGCCCTAAAAACACTCGCGAGTTGACGGAAATTATTCGTCAAAAAACACGGGAGTCTCGGCAGGAGCTCACCGTCGATTACATCACCGGTGTGCCCGGTGAAAATCTGGACATTGTCGAAGAGGCCTTTCATTATTTCATCGAAAACGATATTGAGTGCCGCAACTACCAGCTCAAGTTTTACCCCAACACCAAATTGCCGACGATGAATCTCGATTTGAGTCAACATGAGCTTGTTCCCATCACGGGTGATCTGGCGCCGGAATTGGAGGCATACGCGATTATTCCAAAGCATGCCAATCCGCGATCGGCAAAGCTCGATACCCTGATTCGTGAGCACAGTATTAGAGTCGCAAAAAATCGCCCCGTCCGACTGGGAAAATACATCATCGAATCCACTGAACAGGCGCGCCAATTGATTGAAGAAGAGATTCCTGAGAATCCGAATATTCCCGAAAAGGTAAAGCGCGCGATGTCGATCGCCCTGCGAGCCATGCTCAGTCCTCACAAGCCACAAAAAAGCATCACCGACCTTGACCCGGCAGAAATGATGAAGGTCGTCATCATTGCCGGCTCGGATGCACCACCCATGGTACTGGCCATGCAACAAAAACTTCGTCGGGAATTGGGGGAAGAAAGATTTGAGGCACTGCAGCGGAAATACGATTGACCACAGCAAAGATATGATTTAAAATAACCTCCATTTTTTAAATCCTTTTTATGAAAAGCGCTCCATCTTCACATCAGGAATCTCCCACTTCCAACCCCACGCTGGCACGACTTTTGATCGCTTTTTTACTCACGGCTTTTGCTCCAAGTTGTTCCCCTGGCGAGGATCACCTCAGCAGAAAACTCGATGAACTTTGTGTCGCGGCAGGGTATTCCGGACTTGCTGATCGGGGAGAAGTTGGAAGAAAAGCGGATGAAATGCTCAGACATATTGTGTGTTCTGATGGAGATTGTCAAAAAACTCCATTTACAATAGAACCTTCCCCCTCATCTTATACTAATCTGCAATAGAAATCATACATAATTGAGTCCCATCCATTCCCAGTTTGAAATGGA
>PFOK01000065.1 GCA_002792495.1 Candidatus Peregrinibacteria bacterium CG_4_10_14_0_2_um_filter_43_11
TATATCACTAATCAAGGCAGAGCTTCAAACCAACCCAGGTTATTCGCTCTTTAAACGCCCTGCGGTCTCTGCCGCAGGGTAATTTACTTTCCGACTATTCCGACTGCGTGATCTGCCCCGGATTCATCGATATCCACAATCATCTTCCTCAACACGCCTTCGCGGGAATCGGTGAAAAGGAATTGCTCCCCTGGTTAAAAAAATATGTTTTTCCCAGGGAAAAAATGTTTAAAAATAAAGAGGTTGCCAAGGAATCCGCGAAGCGTTTTTTTGAGGACCTGATCGAAAACGGCACCACAACAACACTGACTTACACAACAATCCACCCATCAGCAACGGACATCGCGTTTGAGTGTGCGAATAAATCGAAAATAAGAGCGATCCTCGGAAAAGTCATGATGGATCAAAACAGCCCTTCATTTCTTACCGAAAAAACGCAGGAATCACTCCGAAGCTTATTGGAATTGATCGATAAATGGCATGGCTTTGATGGCCGGCTGTTTTACGCCTTAACACCGCGGTTCGCGATAACCTGTTCCATGGAACTCATGAAAGAAATCGGGGAGATAGCCCGCTTAAAAGACGTGTACGTACAAACACATCTTTCCGAGAATCAGGAAGAAATTAAATTCATCCGCGCACTGTTTCCGAAATGTAAAAATTACACCGATGTGTACAATCAGGCGGGATTACTGGGGCCAAAAACCATCATGACGCATGCCATCCATTTAAACGATGAAGAAATTCGCCTGCTTAAAACGAGCAAAACCAAAATCGCGCATTGTCCCACCTCCAATCGTTTTTTAACGAGCGGAATCATGTCATTCCGAAAATACAACAAAAAAGGATTGGAAATGGGGCTTGGAACCGACGTCGCGGGAGGCTACAGTCTATCGATGTTCAACGAAATGAAGGAAGCGATCGAAAGCTCAAAATGCCTATATTACTTCTCGGAAGGGAAAAGCGGAAGTCCGATGACACCATCGGAAGCTTTTTATCTGGCCACACTCGGAGGAGCAAAGGCGCTTTCCATGGAACATGAAATCGGAAGCCTGGAAAAGGGGAAAAAAGCGGACTTTTTAATAATCGATCCTCAAAAAATAGACCCGATGAAAAGTCATAGCATTTACACAAAGCCGGAACAAATACTTTCTAAGTTGATTTACCGTGGCGATCGCACCTGTATCAAACACGTGTACAGTGGAGGAAAAAAAGTAAAATAACAAAAGTCACGTCACTCACTATCTCTTCACCAAATAGAACCATGAATAACACTTCAAAAAAAGATTTTATACAAGGCATTCCAAAAGCGGAATTGCATTTACACATCGAAGGAACTTTTGAGCCGGAACTGATGTTTGAGATCGCCAAACGCAACCACAAAAAAATAAAATACAACTCCGTGGAAGAACTGAAAAAAGCTTACAATTTTGATAACCTTCAGGATTTTTTGAACATTTATTACGAAGGGGCAGGTGTTTTGATGAAGGAACAGGATTTTTACGACATAACATGGGCTTATCTGGAAAAAATAAGTTCACAAAATGTCATTCACACCGAAATTTTCTTCGACCCTCAAACCCATACGGAGAGAGGAATCCCCTTCGGCACGGTCATCAACGGAATAAATGAAGCCCTAAAAGAGGGCCAAAAAAAATGGGGAATAAGCTTTAAAATCATCATGTGCTTCCTGCGGCATCTGGAGGAATCGGCGGCGATGAAAGCACTGGAAGAAGCACTTGATTACAAAAACATGATTACTGCGGTAGGGTTGGATTCGTCCGAAATCGGTAACCCGCCATCAAAATTCCAGAGGGTTTTTGAAAGAGCCCGAAAGAAAGGATTTTTAACAGTCGCCCATGCGGGGGAGGAAGGCCCGGCGGAATACGTTTGGGAAGCGCTCGATGTGCTGAAAGTATCACGCGTGGATCACGGCAACCATTCTTTAGACGATGAAAACCTGGTTCAGGAATTAATAAAACGCAAAATGCCACTCACCGTATGCCCGCTTTCCAATCTGAAACTGAAGGTGGTAAAAAACCTGCAAAAACATCCCCTCAAAACCATGCTACAAAAAGGACTTTTGGCGACAATAAATTCGGACGATCCGGCGTATTTCGGCGGCTATGTGAATGAAAACTATTGGGCCATTGCGGAAGCTCTGAATTTATCGGAAGCGGAAATCGCCACACTGGCTAAAAATTCCTTCAAAGCCAGTTTTTTGTATGAGAAAACAAAGCGTGAAATGATCAAAGGGGTAAATGACTATCATCGGCAAACAATGTTATAATCAGAAACGAATAAAAACCCAAAAATGGATATTGAAACAATTATAAAACACCATCAAAAACTCACGGATTCACTGCCGGAGCAACTCCGCGGACGGCTTTTCCTTTCTGGAGGAACGGCGGCGCTAATCATGGGTTCGGATAGACCATTTTCAAACGATCTGGACTTCATGGCACCGGAGACATTACGCGAAAAACTGGAAGACGCCTTGGAGCTGAATTTTAGCGTGAATACAAAAAAACCGGTTTTTCACTCGCTCGCCGCGCACGGAAAAGTAGATGAAATGACCTTTGACGTAATTCTGGAAAGCGTGGTTAAGCCGGATGGACAAAAGGAAACATTCACCTTTCACCTCACTCCGGAACTGGAACAGGGGGCATGGACTTACATCGCAAACGGCTATGCTATTAAATGCGTCCCACGGGAGCTGTTGATCGTGATAAAACTCCTGGCCGGACGCGGAAAAGAATGGGGCAAATACGACCTATATGACGCGGAATGTTTACTGAAAAAACAATCGGATTTAGACGAAGGACTATTCCGATACATTCTTAAAACCTTTGGCACTCCAAAAAATCCATTCCTTTCCAAAATCGCTAAGAACGCGGCATCAATTGATCTTCCTCCCCGATTTTTGTGGCTAAAGTCGCATCGATAATACGGACGAATTCGGCAACCGAAGCTTTTAAATCGGTATTCAAAATAAAGTGATCGACCTGTTTTTTCGGTTTTTCATACCATTGCGCATTAATATTATCGATACGTCCCTGAATCTGAGCCGGATCCCCTCCCCGTTTTTTAAGAGAAGCAATGATGTCTTCTTTGGGACGGTTGATAAAAATGGTGGTCACCGGAATCATATCGATAATATTGTGAATCCCCTCAATAAGACCTTCAAAATTCGCTTCACCTCCACCCGCCATAATGATGTTCCTATGAACGAGCTGAAAAATAAAATGCATGGCATCGTAACCGAATTGAGTGCCATTATAGCGCTCGTAATCATAAAAAAACCGATGATTCTTCTTAAGCGTATCGAACAGTTTTTTTTCAACAAAAAATCCATCCGTCATTTCAAGTTCATCGGGTCTCTGATCCCGCGTCATGGTGCGAACGAATTTTACAAAAGGATGCTCTTTATTCTCCTTCAGGAAGGTATTAATAACGGTGTCTTTGCCGCTCCCGGTAAAACCGAACACCAAAAAAACATGCCGAAAACGATAATTCAAAAAATGTCTAGGATCATCGGGATCGGAAGCACAGAGCACCTTATTGATGTAGTATTTTTTTTCAGCTTCCAGCATAAGATGGAAAAGTTATAAATCGAGATGATAGTATCACAAGCACGTTAAAAAGCCATATCCGCAAAAAAAGAGAGGGTGTAACATTGAATCATTGATAAAATGATTTGAAGCAGATTACACAACCCGTTAAACTGAAAATATGAAACAATGTGCGCAATGTCATCAGGCGTTTGAGATTACAAAAAGTGACATGGAGTTTTATGAAAAAATGTCCCCTGTCTTTGATGACGAAAAATTCCCCATTCCCCCACCACGATTCTGCCCGGCATGCCGGCATCAACTCAGATTGGCCTTTCGCAATGAACGCGCGTTGTATCACCGAAAATGTGACTTGACCGGAAAACCGATTCTTTCTATTTATTCCCCGGAAAGTCCTTTTAGGGTTTATGAACGGGACGCGTGGTGGTCTGACCAATGGGACGCGCTTTTCTACGGAAAGGATTTCGATTTTTCCAAAACGCTGAGCGAGCAATTAAAAGCACTCTACCGGAAGGTTCCTCACGTGGCGCTTTACAACACCAATATTGAAAACAGCACTTACACCAACTACGCCCTGAACCAAAAAAATTGCTACCTTATTTTTGGCGCGGGCGACAACGAGGATTGTATGTATGGAAAATTCGTGGTGTATTGCAAAGATGTGGTGGATTGCCTCTCGGTGTATTCCTGTGAAGGATGTTATGAGGGAGTCGCTTCCGAAAAGTGTTATCATTGCCGGTTTTTTACAAATTGCCGCAACTGTAGCGACTGTACGATGATCGAAGATTGTTCCGGATGCCGCAATTGCGTAGGCTGTTTTGGAATAAGAAACAAGCAGTACTGCGTTTTTAATAAGCAACACTCCAAAGAAGAATACAAAAAACGGGAGTCGGAACTCGGTGACCTGACTTGGGAAAAAACAATGCTCATCCAAAAAAAACTGGATGAATTGAAGAAAACAATTCCGCATGTTCAGTCACATATTTACGCGAGCGAAAACTGTACCGGAGATGGCGTTTACAATTCCAAAAACTGCCTGAACGCGTTTGATTGTAAAGATTGTGAAGACTGCAAGAATATTTATTTTTCTCCCAAAACACTATTGACTCACGACTGTGCTTTTTGCGCGCCGGACGGAAACCGTTATTGCTACAATTTGTGTTCCACTGTCGGACTGGAGCTTTCGATGACTTGCTTTTTTGTGTGGTACGGAAGCAATATCTATTATTCAATGAACTGCCATCACTGTAGCGACATTTTCGCATGCATCGGCCTGCGGGATAAGAAGTACTGCATTTTAAACAAACAATACACAAAAGAGGAATACACCCCGATGGTAAAACGGATTGTGAAACACATGATAAAAACGAAGGAATGGGGGGATTACTTCCCTTTCAACCTTTCGCCATTCGCCTACAACGAAACCATCGCACAGGAGTACTTTCCTCTCACCAAAGAACAGGTCATTGCCATGGGGCTTAGCTGGAAGGAAGATGGGAAAGAGCGGGAAGCTCCAGCAAATCAACCGATTTTTATACCGCCGGAAAATATACGGGAAGTGAATGATGATATTTGCAATCAGACTCTGGGATGCGAAAATACCGGAAGAAAATACAAAATCATCCCACAGGAACTGGAATTCTACCGAAAAATGAAATTGCCGATCCCAAAAATCCACCCAGATCAGCGGCACTACAATCGTCTTCAATTGCACAGTGCGTATAAATTATGGAATGGAAAATGCGGAAAATGCGGTACAGAAATAAAAACGATTCACGCCCACGAGAATAAAAATAAAATTTACTGCGAAAAGTGTTTCTCGCAAGAGGTATACTAGAAGAACGCCTTATCTGATAAACTAAAACACGCTCCATAATCATTCAAGCCCATGCTTAAAGTACTGACCTTACAAAATTTACAGGATTACGAACTCATTGATTCCGGGAATCAGGAGCGACTGGAACGTTTTGGATCTTATGTAATCGCCCGACCAGATCCGCAATTGATCTGGAATCCAGCGCTTCCCGAAAAAGAATGGAACAAAAAAACGGATGCTCTTTTTACCAAAACCGGCGACAACAAAGGACGATGGGAAACAAAAAAAACAATGCCGGAACGATGGCTAATGCACTACAACGACATCGCATTTTATGCCAAATTAAGCCCCTTTAAACACACCGGCGTTTTTCCCGAACAGGCAGTGCACTGGGAATGGATGAGCGAAATGATCAAAAAGACAAAACGCCCGATCAACGTACTCAATCTTTTTGCCTACACGGGAATCAGTTCTTTGGTATGCGCCGCCGCAGGAGCCAGTGTGACCCATGTGGATGCGTCCCGCCCCACCATCACCTGGGCACGGGAAAATCAAAACGCCTCCAAACTGCACGAAAAACCGATCCGATGGATGCTCGATGATGTGGTAAAATTCGTGGAACGTGAGATTAGACGCGGAAGTACCTACGACGCCATCATCATGGATCCTCCCGCGTACGGACGCGGCCCCAAAGGCGAAACATGGTCGTTCAATGAATCGTTCCCCGCGCTGATGGGAAACTGTCAAAAATTACTCTCTAAAAATCCCATTTTTGTATTGGTAAATGCCTACGCCATCTCCTCTTCCGCGTTGATGCTGGAAAACGTGTTAAACGATTATCTTCCAACGGGAAATGTGGAATGCGGAGAACTTTGTTTAAAAGAAAAAAGTGCAGAAAGGCTAGTGTCCACAGGAATCTTCGCACGGTGGTACCGCTAATAATTCCGATAAAAATGAATCAAAGCGAAACCAAAAAAACAATCAGAGTATTCGGGTTAGCTTCATTTTTAAATGACTTCGGTTCCGATATGATCTACCCCATCTGGCCGCTTTTTGTCACCTCGGTCTTGGGAGCGGATATGGCGATTCTGGGATTGGTGGATGGACTTGGGGAAGCGATTGTTTCTATATCACAAGCCATTTCTGGGTACATTTCGGACAAAACGAAAAAACGGAAAATTTTTGTGTGGATAGGCTATTTCATGGGATCATTATCCCGAATCGGTTACGCGCTATCCGGCACGTGGCACTATCTGATTCCATTCAAAATTCTGGATCGCGCCGGAAAAATGCGGGGAGCACCCAGGGACGCAATAATAGCGGATATTTCCGTTCAGGAGAATCGCGGAAGAAATTTTGGATTCCTGCGAAGCATGGATCACTTGGGTGCTGTATTCGGAATCGTGTTTTGTATTCTTTTTTTTAAATTTCTCGGCTATAGAAATCTTTTTTTAATCGCCGCCATCCCCTCGCTCATAGGCGGACTTCTCATTCTGGTCGGGATCAAAGAAAAAAAGGCGGAAAACATCCGGATCTACAAAGGATTCTCCTTCCGGCACTCGGATAAAAATTTCAAGTTGTTCCTTGTACTTAGCGCGTTTTTTGCAATCGGGTCTTTCAGTTATTCGTTCCTGTTGATTTTCGCAAAAACATTCGGATTCGGGATCGCGTTTGTTCCTGTGCTTTATCTGATTTTCACGCTTATCGCCTCCGTTTTTTCGCTCCCTTTCGGAAAACTTGCGGATAAAATCGGACGAAAAAAAATATTGTTTTTAGGGTACTTTTTTTGGGGATTAACCTGCATCGGATTTATTTTCAGCCACAATCATTGGGGCATTATCGCAACTTTTATTTTATACGGTCTGCATAAAGGTGCCTTGGAACCGGTACAAAAAACATTTGTATCGGAGCTGGTTCCCGAAAAATACAGGGGCGGCGGCTTGGGAGGGTACCAAATGACAATCGGTCTTTGTGCGCTACCCGCTTCCCTAATCGCAGGAATTTTATGGGATAAAATCAATATATTCGCCCCTTTTTATTTTTCATTAGGATTAACAGTGCTTTCTGTAATCATGCTATTATTTATTAAAGAAAAAAAATAAAAATATGAATCTCATTCTCACGCTGATTGCCGTCTTGGGGATAACCTACGGAGCTACAAAATTGGGAAAGAAAATGAAAATACCTTACGTAGTCGCCCTGATTTTAAGCGGTCTTATTTGGTCCACCCCTTCTTTAAGGGGAATGATCGATGAAACAAGCCTGCACATCATCTTCAATTTAGGCGACGCGGCGCTCATCACGCTGATGTTTCTGGCGGGACTGGAAATTTCATCCAGAACCTTCCGTCGGGAAACCACGGAAGCTGTTTTTGTTTCTGTGTCTGCACTCGTCACTTCATTCATTTTTGGTTTTATTGGAATGCGCGCAATGGGATTCCCCATGATGACTTCCATGATCGCCGGTGTATCACTGGGAATCACGGCAGAAGCGACTACGGCGGAATTGCTTCTGGAGCTCAAAAAAATAAAAAGTAAAATCGCAGCGCTGATGATGGAAGCGGGTATTTTTGATGACTTACTTGGACTGGCTCTGTTTATCATCATCACGATAGTATTCCATACTTTTAATATAAAAGAAGATTTAATGGTAACCCTTTCCATCGCGGCCTTTTTTATGGGAATACTGCTCCAAAAACCGATCAAAAAAATAAAAATCATGGAACACTTGCTCGAAAAAATATTACCAATTTTTGTCATCCCCTTCTTTTTTGTATCGATGGGAATCCATTTTGAATTGCAGTCATTGATCATCAATCCCCTGCTTTTGATTGTGGTTCTGGTATTGGCCATTGCCGGAAAAATGATCGGCACCTTTTTAATAAAACCCTTCACAACTTTAAGGTGGAAACAATTGTACGTGGTGGGATGGGCCATGAACAGCCGC
>PFOK01000039.1 GCA_002792495.1 Candidatus Peregrinibacteria bacterium CG_4_10_14_0_2_um_filter_43_11
ATTGATGGCACAAGGCATTCCCACGGAAGACACGCCCCGGCACATCAAAGAAGCGATCATCGATGCGGTAAAAGGCCCATTGGCCGCTAAATACTCCGTGCTTTCCGGCATGCAGAAATGCCGTGAAGCCGTGGTAAAACGATACAAAATGAAATACGGTGTGGAATTTGACCCGGACGCGAATGTCGGTATCACGGCAGGTTGCATGGAAGCGTGTATGATTTCCGTCATGGCCATCGTCAACCCCGGCGATGAAGTGATTATGATTTCTCCGTGTTTTGCCTCACACATGGAGGAGATGCTGGCCTGTGAAGGAATACCGGTTTTTGTGAATACCGACGAAGCAAACGGATGGATTTTGGACTTGGAAGCGGTACGAAAAGCGATCACGCCAAAAACAAAAGCGATCTTCATGACCAATCCTTCCAATCCAACGGGCGCGGTTTTTCCGGAATATCAAATTCGGGAAGTATGCGACATTGCCCGCGAACACGATCTTTTCATACTCGCCGACGAAACCTATGACTTTTTGGTGTACGACAAAGAACCTTTTTTTAGTTTTTGCCAAGTTCCGGAAGTGCACGATCGTCTCATGCTGCTCGGCAGCAGCTCCAAAGAATACTGCATGACGGGTTACAGATTAGGGTGGGTGGTCACCGCGTCGGATATTTTGAATCAATTATTCAAGTTGCACGATGCCACCACCATTTGTGCCTGCACCGCTTCCCAATTCGGATTCATCGCCGCTATTGATGGACCTCAGGATTCCGTAAAAACCCTGATCGAAAACATGGAAAAACGCCGCAATTTGATTTGTGAAAGATTGGATCGCATTCCTCACCTTTTCCGTTATCACAAAAAACCGATGGGCGCCTATTACATTTTGCCGAAAGTCATGTTCCCTCACGAAAATTCCATTCAGGCTACATTTGATGTACAAAAAGCGACCAATGTGGTCACGGTTCCCGGCATCGGCTTTGGCCCCATGGGCGAAGGTCATTTGCGATTTTCTTTCGGTGGTGGAACCACCCGCGGTCCAAAAGGCGAAGATCTTATCAATCAGGCTTTTGATAACCTGGAAGAATGGGGGAAGCAATTTCTGTAATTTTTAATTTTAAATTTTTATTTTTTAAATAAATGAACAATTAATTCAGTTCATCAAAAAGTTTAAAAATTGTAAATTGTAAATTAAAAATTGTTATGATCATCGGTCTCACCGGCCCCATGGGCAGTGGCAAAAGCACTGTTCTGGAAGCGCTCAAAACACTGGGTTATCAAAACCACATCACCCTTTCGGATATGATCCGCGAAGAATGCAATAAGCGCGGTGTGTCTCAGGAGCGTGAAGCCATGATGGATGTCGGCCAAAGTTTACGTCAGGAATTCGGTGCGGGTGTTTTAGGGCAAAGAGCACTGGAGAAAATCGGAATAGAGAATCACGAAAATTGGGTCGTAGATGGCATCCGCAACCCAGCGGAAGCGGAAGCGCTACAAAAACACCCTGATTTCATTCTCATTGCCAATACCGCCCCGGAAGATCTGATCGTCCATCGTATTTTATCCAGAAAACGTCCTGGAGATGCAACAAATCGAGAATCGATCCTGAGAAAACTACGACGTGAAATGGGTGAAGGCGAACCGGAAGACGGCCAACAGGTCAAAAAATGCATTGCAATGTCGGATTATGTGTTTCAAAATGATATGCCACTAGAAGAGGTTGAAACCGCATTTTTAAAACTATACAATCAAATCAACACTGAATCCTGAGTAAGTGTTTGAAAATTATAAATTGTAAATTTAAAATTATGACTTATCATCGCCCTTCCAAAGATGAATACTTTATGACCTTGGCTCACACCATCGCCAGCCGTGGCACTTGCCCAAAGGCCAAAGTGGGTGCGCTACTTGTTAAAGACGGTTCGATTATTTCCACCGGTTACAATGGTTCTCCTGTCGGAGAAAAACACTGTTACGAAGCGGGATGCAACGAAGCGGATGGCCATTGTCAACGCGCGGTTCATGCTGAACTGAACGCGATTTTGCAGGCGGCAAAACACGGAAACTCCACCAAAGACGCCACACTCTACATCACGCACTTCCCCTGCAATCATTGCCTGAAGGCGATTCGGAACTGTGGAATTACCGGGATTGTGTATGAAAAGCCGTACAAAACGGATGAGAACTTCATCTCGCTCAGTCATTTCGAAATACGGCAAATAGAGGTAACCATCAAAGATATAAAAATCAAAGAAGAGAAATTGATCGCTTGACTTTAAAAGCGCATAAGTTACACTTTTTGAGACAATATTAGATCAAAAGCGTTTGAGTTCACCATCCATGAACGATCCCGAAATAGCGGAACGCTGACGGAAGAATCCTATAACCCCAATCGGTTCCCCAATCGGTTCCACAATGGAATATAAATAGGTACTAGACCCGTCCGGAGACTTCACTCCGTCATCAAAATAAATTGAGTAATTGCTTAGGTGGTACCTGTCCGATCACTAATATCGAACCCGAAGCATTCCATCCGTTATTTTCGGAGGAATGTCTGTTTTATGAATTAACCTTCGTGGGATTTAAAGGACCTGTAGAATTTATAAGGTTTATGGGATTAGATAACTTCCCGCAAATCACATAAATCTCAGACGCCCCACGCATCTCACACAAAAAACATGAAAAAAATCATTTCAACCGACAAGGCTCCGAAGGCCATTGGTCCTTACAGTCAGGCCGTACAATACGGCGATCTTATTTTCTGCTCCGGTCAAATCCCGCTCCATCCCGAAACCATGGAGGTGATGACAAACGCCGTGAGTGAACAAACACGCCAAGCGATGGATAATTTAAAAGCGGTTTTGCAGGCGACGAAAAGCGATTTAAATAAAGTGATTAAAACCACCATCTTTCTTAAGAACATGGATGATTTCGCCACCGTTAACGAAGTGTACGCGAGTTATTTCGAAATGGATCCACCCGCCCGCGCCACAGTAGAAGTCAGCCGTTTACCCAAAGATGTTTTGGTGGAAATAGAGTGTATCGCCCATATATAAATTACAAAATTACAAACACTCACTTCGCTCACTATTACAAAATTAAAAAATTATAGAACCAATTAATTTTGAATCTTGAATCTTCTAACAATTTAAATTATGTTTAAGCCCGTCGACCCCAAACAGTCCTTTCCAAAAATGGAAGAAGCACTGGTTAAATATTGGAAAGAAAATAAAATCTTTGAAAAATCGGTTGAAAAACCGGCCGGCAATGAACATCCAAAAGATTATGTTTTTTACGATGGGCCTCCTTTTGCCACAGGGCTCCCCCACTACGGCCACTTGCTCGCCGGAACTTTAAAAGACGTAGTGCCACGCTACTGGACAATGCAAGGATACCGAATTGAACGAAAGTGGGGCTGGGATTGTCACGGATTACCCGTTGAAAATTTGATTGAAAAAGAGCTGGGTCTTAAAAGTAAAAAAGACATCGAAGAAATGGGGGTGGCAAAGTTCAACGAAGCATGCCGCGCTTCTGTGTTGCGTTATGAAAAAGAATGGAAGAAAACAGTCCCACGCATGGGGCGATGGATCGACATGGAAAACGATTATAAAACGATGGATACCCCTTTCATGGAATCCGTATGGTGGGTATTTAAAAGCCTATACGACAAAGGATTGGTTTACGAAGGACGTCGCTCTATTCATATTTGCCCGCGCTGCGAAACACCGCTTTCCAATTTTGAAGTCGGTCAGGGATATATGGATATCACCGATCATTCGGCAACGGCAAAATTTGAATTGATCGATGAGCCGGGAACATTTGTTCTGGCATGGACGACCACCCCATGGACCCTGCCGGGGAACGTCGCACTGGCCGTGGGAAAAGAAATCGATTATGTAAAAGTTTTTGACCCGCAAAAAAACGAATCTTATATTTTGGCAAAAGATATTTATGATCAATGGAGCCAGGACAAAGGAAGCCCGCTTTACGACAATATCAGTGACAACGTGCCTAAAGAAGTAAAAAACGCGCCCACCATAGAAAAAATAATAAGAGGAAGTGATTTACAAGGAAAGCGTTACAAACCTTTATTCGACTATTTTGTGGAAAGTGATCTTGAAAATATGGAAAACGCGTATCGGATCGTTGTAGCGGATTTTGTGAGTACCGAAGAAGGAACGGGAGTCGTTCATATTGCCCCCGCGTTTGGAGAAGATGACATGCAAACCGGAATAGACCGTCACTTGCCATTCATTCAGCATGTAAATATGGATGGAACATTCATACAAGCCGTAAAAGATTGGGAAGGAAAAGACTGTAAAAAAATGGATCAAAATATCATCGCCTCTCTCAAAGAAAAAAGCCTCATGTTCTGGTCCGGCGTTTACAAACATAGCTACCCCCATTGCTGGCGTTGTGATACACCACTCTTGAATTACGCCACAGCCAGCTGGTTCATCGCCGCCAGCCAATTGCGTGAAAAAATGCTAAAATCCAATGAAAGTATTCATTGGTCCCCCACTCATATCAAAGAAGGACGATTTGGAAAATGGGTCGCCGCGGCCAAAGACTGGTCCATCTCACGCGGGCGGTATTGGGGAACACCGATTCCCATCTGGAGAAATGAAGAAGATCCGGAAGACGTTATTGTTGTAGGATCCATCGAGGAATTACACAAACTGTCGGGTAAAAAAGTGAATGACCTTCACAAACACTTTGTCGATGAAGTCGTGATTGAAAAAGGGGGAAAAACCTACAAGCGTATTCCGGATGTTTTTGATTGTTGGGTAGAATCCGGAGCCATGCCTTACGGTCAGTGGCATTACCCTTTTGAAAATAAAGAAAAATTCGAAGCCACCTTCCCCGCCGACTACATTGCCGAAGGAGTGGATCACACAAGATGCTGGTTTTATGTACTGCATGTGCTTTCTAATGCGCTATTCGATAAGCCCGCTTTTAAAAATGTAATAGTGAATGGCATTGTGCTCGCCGAAGATGGTCGAAAAATGAGCAAGCGACTCAAAAACTATCCGGACCCTCATGAAGTTATGGATAATTATGGAGCGGATGCACTGCGATTTTACCTGCTCAATTCACCCGTCGTAATGGCGACCGACATGCGGTTTAGCGAAAAAGGGGTAGAACAGGTTTTAAGAAACATGCTGATTCCCCTCTGGAACGCATATAGTTTTTTTGTGACTTACTCCAATATCGATAAATGGACGCCTGAAAAACAAGTTAAAAATTCACCCAACAAGCTCGACACGTGGATCATCGCTGAACTCAACCAGCTCATTGCTGAACAAATCGAATTCTTTAAAAATTATGACCTTCAAAAAGCCAGCAATGCCATTTATAAATTCACAGACGACCTAACCAATTGGTATATACGTCGCAGTCGTCGTCGCTTCTGGAAATCCGAAGATGATGAGGACAAAAATCATGCCTACAGCACGCTCTACACCGTGCTCACCAAATTATGTCAGGTCCTCGCCCCTTTCATGCCGTTCATGCCGGAAGAAATATATAAAAACCTAACCGGTGAAGAATCGGTCCATCTTACCGCATACCCCAAACCGGATCCGAAAGTTTACGACAAAGCACTAATGCATGAAACTCACTTGGCTAAAACCATCGTGAGCTTGGGATTAGCCGCGCGCGCCAAACAAAAAATAAAAGTACGCCAACCGCTTCAAAAAATCGACATTGTATTGAGTGACCCCGGCGACCAGGCACTGATTGCTGATCAAATCGAAACCATCAAAGAGGAACTCAATATAAAAGAGGTGGAATTCATTGATAACCCGGATACATTCGCAACAAAAATCGCCAAACCGGACGCCAAAGTCCTTGGGCCCAAATACGGGAAACAGGTACAGGATATCATTCAGGCCGCGAAACAAGGTGATTTTGAAGAGCTCGGAAACGGAAATATAAAAGTATTAATGTATGAGCTAACTCCTGAAGAAATCAGTATTGATTACATCCCCAAGGGGGACTTTGATGTGGAATCGGCAGAAGGAATTTTGATTGCTCTCGAAACCAAAATCACCACTGAGCTCAAACAGGAAGGAGCAGCACGTGACCTTGTACGTCAAATTCAGGACCTTCGAAAAAAAGCGAATTACAAAGTGAATGATCGTATTGAAGTCTCCATCAGCGGTGCCGAAGAAACATTGCTAAAAAACTTCGGAGATTACATCAAAAACGAAACGCTCGCCACTGCGCTCAAAACGGAAATCGAAGCCCCCGATGAAACCGCGGAATATGAAGGAATGGTGATTCAGGTAAAAAAATAATTGAATTTTTATCATCCAATCATTAAAATAACCTCATGATCAAACGTATTATTTTACACATTCTGGCCAACGTGGCCGCGCTGTATATTACCGTTCAGTTACTGCCGGGGGATTTTGTGATCACGGGAGGATGGAAGGGATATGTGATCGCGGCAATCATTTTCGGATTTTTGAATAGCATCATCAAGCCGCTTCTAAAAATCCTAACCCTTCCTTTTGTCTTCGTTACGGCGGGGCTTTTCACCTTTGTGATCAACATGTTCATTGTGTGGTTCGCCAAATACGCGCTGGATATTCTGATGTTTGAAGAAGTCGCCATTCAGGTGGAAGGCGGATGGGTCGCTTACCTTTACGTCGGCATCATCATGGCCATTGTGAATATGCTCATGCATTGGCTGGCCAGAAAATAATTCCAACAAATGAATTCTAATCACTAAATTCTGACCCATGAATTACAAATTAATCATCTTCTTCGTTGTCTCCCTCCTTCTATTAATTTACCTCAGGCTTTTTTTGCACAATCGAAAAAAACAAGTGGAACTCAAAGTCATGAATCAAAAAACCGAAATGAGCTTAGGCTGGCTCGCGTTTACCGTTTTTTTGGATGGCGCGATCTTCGCCCTGGTAGGAATCTGGCTATTTAGCTAGAAAATTACAAATTCTCTTCCGAGAACTGTGCCACGGACTCCTGAGTGATCAGGCCTTTTTCAAAAAGCTGTACGGCGTGTTCCTGCATCGAAATCATTCCCTCCTCGGAACCGGATTGAACCAATGTGGGGATTTGATTGAAACTGCCATGACGAATGGTATTACGAACATCCGGCGTATTGAGCATCAATCCATAAACCGCAACGCGTCCCGCGTGATCGGCACAATCCGCAAGCCCCTGAGAAAGAATCGCGAGAAGGCTATCGGAAACACGACGCTGAAAAATATCGTGTTGATCCTGAGGTGCCATCAAAAGCATGCGCTCAAGCGTTTGCTCGGCACTTTTGGTAAGCATAGAAGCAATCACCAAATGACCGGTTTCCACCACAGTAAGCACGCGATCCAACATTTCCGCATCGCTGATTTCACTCAGCATGATGATGTTGGGATCTTCATGAACCGCGGCCTGCAAAGCGTTTAAAAAGGTGAGGGTATCTTTACCGATTTCCCGTTGTGTAAAAATGGATTTTTGATCGTCAAACAAATGCTCAATCGGATTTTCGATGGTGATGATGTGCTCTGTAAAATTCTGATTCACATACTCAAGCATCGCTTGAATGGTCGTTGATTTTCCGGAACCAGCCATTCCGGTGACTAAAATCAATCCCTGACGCAATGTCAAAAGGTCTTTTACAACCGCGGGAACTGCCAAAGCGTCTAAAGCAGGAAGATGCTTAGAAATCATGCGCATGACCGCCGCAAGGTGACCGCGCTGATAAAACACATTAACCCGAAAACTCACACCACTTTCATGAACGTAGGAACAATCGATTTCACGCACACGTTCAAGTCGCCTTTGTTCGTCCTCGCTCAAAAGCATCTCTTTGATCATGCCATGGACTTCCTCGGAAGAAAGGATATCGGCATTTTCTATCAATACGATTTTTCCATCCACACGCAACGCCGCGCGACCACCCTCCCGAAAATGGATATCGGAAGCCTCCTTTTCAATACACAGAGTGACCAATTGGTTCAAAGTGATTTTAGGGTGCGTGGCCGTAACGGAATCCAATGCCGCTGTAAGATCAGCATGATCCCCAGTGACCACCGGAACTAAAAGTGAATTGTGTTGCATAGTCGTAATTCGTAATTATCATTACATTATACCAAAAAAATAACCTAAGATCAACCGGATAACCCACTTTCCACAAAGCGAAGGATCAGGAGTTTTTTTCCTTGAATAAATTTTTAATGTAAATTCATAGTGTCTATTTTTTAAATATAAATACTAT
>PFOK01000161.1 GCA_002792495.1 Candidatus Peregrinibacteria bacterium CG_4_10_14_0_2_um_filter_43_11
TTTTTGGTCTGGGCTCATTCTGGAAACGGTAATCGCAAAAGCGGCAGCGATACCGCTGTCGCTTATTTCTGACCCCGTCTTTGATGATGGTTTTCTGCCCGCATTTCGGGCATTTTTTTATATCCCATTATAAAAAAGTTAGTGTTAATGGCTTCATTAAGTCACAAAACTAACTTTTTAACACCCCAAATTGTCCATTATGCCGCTTTTTCCATGCTGTTAAATGGCTGATGCCCAGGCTCCTTCCAAGTTCCGCCGCCGAGAGACTTCCTGTCGCATTAATCCAATAAATAATTGCACGGAGCCAATAAGCCAAAGGTATTTTCGATTTATAAAATATTGTTCCGTAAAGTTCCGTGAATGTTTTTCTGCAATGCTGACAACGATAGGTTTTTATACCCCGTTTATCCGTATGATGTATTTCGGGACAGGTGATGACTCCACACTTGGGACAACATTTTCTATATCTTTTTATCATGTTTCTGATGATTTCTATTGCGCAGCCAGGGTGAGATATTAACCTGCGCATGATTTTTTGGTAATCTTTCATAGGGAATGTGGTTAGATGATAAGGTTTTTCACCTCTATCTTATTACATTCCCCAACTTCAAGTTAAATATAACCAATTACGGTAACATTTTTTATGGGAGATAACGTGGGCTTGTTTTTTAAATCCAAAAGTGATATAATATTGAGATTTAAAAAAACCTCAATAACAAAAAAATATGCAAACATTACTAAAATATTTTAATGATTCGAGTAAACGTCGATCACGTTATATTGGCTATACGATCGCCTTGCTCTTGGTTACTGTCTCTACGGTGAGCTTTCTGGCTATCCACTACAATGATACCTCTAGCGCCTCCAGGCCCACCGTTGAATTGAGTGTGACGGGTAACTTAACCGTAGGAAATTCCGGCATGTTGAACATTGTTATCAACGGCAGCGATGAAGGAACCGGACTTTTGGGGGCGGAAACACACATTCTTTACAACACAAATCTAATCAAGGTAAAACAGCTCAATTACATGCCTTGTGTTTTTGATACTTGTGTGGACACTTCCACTGTCGGCGTTATCAAGTTGATCTCGGCTTCCGGCGTGTCTGAGAAGGGAGGTAAAACCGTATCGACGACACGGACTTTTGCGACTGCAAATATTGAATTTGTCGGAACAGGAAGCGCTCCTTTTTCCTTTGAGAAATGTCAAGTCATCAGCTCCAAAGAAATTGCTGAAACACGACCCTGTACAGGGACCACGGCTGTTATCGCGGAAGAACCCGATATAGAAGAACCCGAGAAGGATGTATTTGCTATTTGTGGCAACGGTGTTGCTGAACCGACGGAAGATTGCGATGATGGAAACAAAGTGAGTGGGGATGGATGTTCTTCCTTATGTCATCTTGAACTCCCTGCACAATCCGTATGTGGAAATGGAAAGATAGAAACAGGGGAAGACTGTGACGATGGAAATGCCAGTAATGGAGACGGTTGTTCTTCTGTTTGTAAGTCAGAAACCACAACTCCGAAAGTGACTCCCGTTTGCGGAAACGGAAAAGTGGAAACAGGCGAACGCTGTGATGACGGAAACACTATAAATAACGATGGATGCTCCTCAATCTGCCGACTGGAAGCGGTAGAAGTCCCTGTCTGTGGCAATCGTATTACAGAAGGAAGCGAGCGGTGTGATGATGGAAATACCCGAAATGGAGACGGATGTTCCGCGCAATGTTTGCTGGAGGCTCCTCCGAAGCACTTGGATTCCGTTGTTTTGAACAAATGCAGCACCTGTTCCACCACAATGCAGGTGGGTACCACCATGCCGGTTAATGCCTGGGCGCTTTATAATGTAAATACCTCAGAGTACAAACGAGAAAATATTACCAATACCGCTACTTACGCCACTTTCAATCGTTCCGTGGCCAGTGTTAATAGAGGCTATATTACTGCCAATGCTCCGGGAACGACCACTGTTACCGCCGCTTATACGGAAAATGGTGTTAGCAGACGTGGGGGATTGCAGATTACGGTTATTTCCGAACCCCCCATTAAAGAAACACAAGAACCATTGTTCAGTTTCAAGTCAGTTAATCTCACCCCTTGTAATGATTGTTCCGTCCCCCTTCCTGTCGGTAATACATTAACACTTAGTGCAAAAGCATCGATTGAGATTCTGAAAACCCATGAGATGGGCGAAAGAGATGTGACAACAGTGGCGGATTATTCTAGTTCAGATGTAAATGTTGCTACCGTAGAAAATGGTACCGTAACCGCAAAATCAGCCGGTACAGCAGTGATTAGCGTTTCTTACACTCTTCTTGATGTCACAAAAACCAATACCATTACAGTTACTGTTCCTCCGGAAGGCGGTACAACCGTCCCCGATGGGGATTCGGCTATTTGTGGCAACAATGTTGTAGAAGCACCTGAACAATGTGATGATGGAAATACAGTGGATGGTGATGGATGTTCCTCTGTTTGTGAATTAGAGGCTTCAGAAGCAACTCCACCGATAGAAACGCCGAATACCACAGATGCTCCAGAAGGAGGATCCAGTTATCAGGAATTGCATCCGGCCGCCTCTGCCGAAGTTAAAAAAGCCGCGGAAGAAAAAGCGGGACAGGAAGCCGCAACAGTTATTGAACAAAAAGCGCCTATCAAGAAAACAGTGATCACTGTTGAAACCCCCTTCGATGTCGCCGACGTTAAAACACGATTGGATGTTTGCCGTGAAAACTATCTGTCACAGGGCATGACGGTTGATTTTGACAGCTCCAATGCGGATAGCGACGGAGACGGACTTTCCAATCGTACCGAATGTTATTTGAATACAAACCCCTTAAAGGCCGATACCGATGGTGACGCGTGTTTTGACGGGGATGAAATCAATCAGCTCAATACCGACCCTAATGACGGCAAAGATAACGATTGTTTCACTCACGAAGTCGCTCAAACGGAAGCGCAAGGAGGAGGAACCGATACGGTTATAAAAGCCGTTGAAGAAAAAGTATTGATCACCGATCCTCAGCCAGGATGGACGGTTCGTAATTTGGAAGTCGCCGGTATTGTTCCGGAACGTACGGATTTTGTGACTGCCGTTCTTTTCTCTCCCGAATCAAAAGTGGTTCAACAATTGCTTGCCGATGTTGAAATTATCACCAAAGAGCCTACCGTGAAGGCGGACGAACAGCTGGATTCTGTTTTGGCTTCCCTCAAACATTTAAACGAAGTCTCTATTCCTGCGGCTGACGCTTTCTTGAACGATTATAGTGGTGAATACGATTATGATAATTTGCAAACCACCGTTGCCGGTCTCAAAAAATACACAGCCACACTCATGGAACAGGCCGCTAACCTAAAAGAAGACGGTGTTGTGGAAGTCGGTGACGACTTTACGTTAGGAATGGAACAGCTCAATCTTTTGAAAAAAGACCAGATGACCCTGGGAACGGCCGGTGATCTTCCGGAGATGGATTTGAGTGGCAATATAGCCAAAAAATTCGCCATTGTGAGTGACCGGACTGTTGAAAGCAATAAAGTTTATGACTTGGTCTCTATCGCCACCATGAGTGACGGATCCACACTTTCTTCTTCTCCTATTCGCTTCGCGGTGGACGACTCGATGAACGTACGCGAACCCAAACCACGTTCTATTAGCAATATTCCGATTGAAGGCGATATGAGTGCCTTTAATAATTTATGGATCGGTGGCGTAAGAGCCGACAGCTTGAAAGATGGTGTCGAAATTGAAATCGGCGACCTTCAGCCTACCGTTTCCGGAGACAGTGAATTCGGATCCCAGGTATTTGCGGTGTGGAATAGTGTGGTTCTTGCTTCTTCGGTTATTTCCGACAGTGAGGAAGGCGCATTCTCTATTCAGGCTCCTAAAAATCTGGAAACCGATATCGGTCATAAAGTGACGCTTTACGCCGTAAAAGTGGATGGAAGCAAAACCGCCCGTTCTGAAAGCGTGAATGTGTTCTTCCGTATCAAGACCAAATCATTTCCTTTCCATTGGGTAATCGTTGGTGTGCTGGCTTTGCTTGCCCTGCTCACCGCGCTCGTACGATTCCGCAAACGTTTACACAAACAAAAAGGAGGCATGTCGCTTGATGAAATAAAAGAAACTTACACGGAGGAAGAACACCCTTGCTGCAACGCCAATGTTGCCGAGGAATTAGACGAAAATGGCTGGGAGAAAACAGATGAAGTCATCGATGAAGAACCGGTCGAAATCGTTCCCGAATCGCATGAAGCCGTGCAAGAAGCCGCGGAAGTGTTTGAAGGGGAATCCGAGGAAATTGCCACTGAAGACCCTGAAATGGACATTCCGGACGATGAAGTAAGGCGAATGGACGAAGAAGTGATCTCCGCGGAAGAAGCCGCGGAAGTATTTGAAAAAGAGGACGACAGGTAGATTTTGTTGTAATAAAGTTGCCAAAAACCCCAAGTCAATTATTGACTTGGGGTTTTTCTATTATTTTTGAATCCATTGAACATCAGTGCTACAGTACGCAGTGCACAGTAGTTAATTGTTAGTAGTTAGTAGTTAGTAGTTAATAGTTAGTAGTTAATTGTTAATTCTCTGTAGCACTGTAGCACTGTAGCACTGCGTACCGTAGCACCTTGAAACTGTAAAATATGAAAATCGCCCTCAAAATGACCGGCTGTCGGAATAACCGTTATGAATTGGATCGAATCTGTTCGTGGGCCATTCAAAACAAAGTGGCTGTCGTTGCCGAAGAGGAAGCGGATTTTTGTATTATTAACACGTGTACGGTGACGCATGCGGCAGATAGGAAATCACGGCAAATGGTACGACGAACGAAAAATAATAATCAACCACTGAAGACGATTGTATTCGGTTGTGCCGCGCGTATGCGAAAAGAAGTGTTTGAACAAATCGGGGAAGTGGATGTGCTTTTGCCTGATATGGAAGCGGTGATTGCTTTTTTGGAGCAGGAATTGGTGAATGAATGTGATGCGCCATCCCACAAATCTTCCAAATCCCACAAGTTAAGGTCCCGGGCGCTAACCCAAATTCAAGACGGCTGTGATAATTTTTGTACGTTCTGCATCACCGTTCAGTCACGCGGACACTCCAAAAACCGGCCAGTGAATGAGATTGTGGAAGAAATTCAGGCGCACGAGAGAAACGGATACAACGAAGTGGTGCTGACGGGGATTAATATTGGCGCATACGGGGCTATAAAAACGACGGATTATGAAAATTCGGCTCTGGCCCAACTGCTCGAGATGATTTTGGAAAAAACGACTATAACGCGTATTCGCCTGAGCTCGATGGGACCACAATATTTTAATGAACGACTGTATGAAATACTTAAAAATCCACGGATTTGCCGTTACATTCACTTGTCGATTCAATCGGGTTCAACGAGTGTGCTTGAAAGGATGAGACGCCAATATACGGCAGATGATGTAGAAATTGTGATAAAACGATTCAAAAAAGAAATTCCGGGTATCGCGATCACGGCCGATGTGATTGTCGGATTCCCGGGGGAAACGGAAGAAGAGTTCGCCGAAACCATGCATTTTATGGAATGTAATCCGCTCGCCAAAATGCACGTGTTCCCCTACTCCGCCCGCGAAGGCACAGTCGCGGCAACCATGAAACAGGTGTCGGATGACGAGAAGAAAAAGCGCGCGAAAAAACTTCAGGCGTTGGCGGATAAACAACAATGCGATTTTATTCAAAGTCAGATCGGAAAAACCGCTTCGACATTGTGGAGAAAAAAAATCAGACCCGAATTTTATGAAGGACTGACGGATAATTACATTCGCGTTTGTAAAAAAGGCGATGCCACCTTGATCCGTTCGATTTCGGAAGAAGTATTGGATGAGACAATGCTTATCTTTTAGATTTATATAAAAAATACGACCTGCCGCGACTAAACAATGACCACTTTGATTTTTGAATCGACTTTTTTTTGCAGCGTTTCTTCGATGAACGGAAGTGTGATGGATTCGGAGATTGGGCAATGACCGCACGCGCCGTAATAACGGATCAGAACGTCAGTTCCTTCGATATCCATGATCTCCATTCCCCCACCATGCATTTCGAGCTGAGGATACACTTCATCGCTCAAAGCGTTATGCACGGCCTCGACCTGATCATCGATGGAAAGTTTGAGGAAATCGGTTTTTTTATTCGTTGTTTTTTTCCCGGCCATAAAAAAGTGATTTTAAGAATACAAAAACTCTGTGTATTTATTTTATAACTAAAATGGAATGTTTTCTGGGTTTGTAGATTGATTTATATATAGTTTTATGTTATAATATTATTATGTGTTATATTTTATGGCCTCTTCCACCAAATCACTGGCAAAAAACCTCGCCACCTTTCGGGATGAAATGAGGGTGATGTACCCCGAACACCGTGCGACATTAGCGCGATTAACGAGTGACATACACCAGCTCTTGTCGGACTTTTTTAAAACTTCTCCGGAGCGAGATTTCTTTGTTTTACAGCAAGGGGTGTGTGATCTGATTGAAACCCGGTTTGAAGCCGATCTGGAAGCCTTGCCCAAAGAGGCACGTGCTTCCATCACCACATTCCGCAACATGATGCGAAGCGGTTTATTGAATGGCGATTTGCAATGGGGGGAACCGGGGGAATTGGAAGAAGCGCCTGCTACACATCCTGCTTTCGTAGAACCATGGGAAGGAATTGATTCCGCCGACCCCAGGATATTTTTGCAAACTCCTGATCCGGAAAAAGAAAACCCACTCATAAGAGCGCTCACTCCATCTATTCCTATCGACAAAAGCATTAAAAGAACAACCGATGGACGTGTGCTGATTCCTCTTGATGTGACCGTTGCCAACTGCATAAAATGGGCTTACGAAGGGGAAGGTAGTTGGGCGGGGACGATTCCTCTGACGCAAGAAGATAACGGAATGACTCACTTGAGCATAAAACCAGGAATAAAAGGCATCGTTGCTTTCGGCATCATCTACAATAAGGAGGCTGAAGAAGGACGCGATTACGTGAGCTATCCTTTTTACATTTCTCCTGAAGCCCAGAGAAGTCTTTTTTGTGGAGCTAGCCCGGAAGCCTCGGATGAAACGACTCTCGAGGTCCCCTCTCCGGTCAACGTAACGGCCACCCCTTTTGTGGATGGTCAATCGACTATTGCGGGTGAAATTCCGGGATTGAATTTTCAAACTCAAGTGCTGTGGATTGCACGACTCGGCGAAGGTGAAAAGTGGAGCCGTTTAAGCATAATGGACGAAGGACGCTTCTTTGCTGCGGTGGATAGACCCGGAACCTACTTGCTATGCGCGGTTAATAATCACCCGGAAAGAAAGGTGGGCGATATGGTAGAAGTAACTGTTTCCCCTCCCGACTCCCCGGCAAGTCAGCCTGTTCGCATCGATTCGCCTAAACGCAAAACTCAGCCCGATCTTTCACGACCAGAATTTGACCGAGTGCATGCTCATTTTACCAACCCTGTAGAACAGGCTAATTGGGAGCAGTTGACACAAACAGAGCAAGAGCAGGTTTACGAACTCACCTGCGCCCTTGTACGGGATGTGGATGTATTTACTGCGAACGTTACTAAGCCACACGGTTTGCCACGACATCCATCTGCCATTGATCATTGTAGTTATGTGATTAAAGGAGGTAGTGATACATGGGAAAATTCTGAGGAAATTTCTGAACAATTAAAACGTCAATTAGGTCGCACAATGATCAATGCGATTCATACCAATTCAGACAGTCACGATTCTATTAAAATTCTCCCTCACCCTTCCGATCCTTCTAGGCTAATTTTGAACTGCCATCTTCATAATGTTTTCTCTTCCAGTTCTTACGACGAACGCTCCTGTTTTAATCAATATACTTTAGTGATCGATAAAGAAAGTCCTGTTCTTGATTTTTTGCGAAGTCAGCAAAACCCCCGATCGTTTTCTTTCGCGCTCCGTTACGCGGGAGTAGCCATAAAACCGACTTCGATTGGATACCTGAATGTGCCTCTGGAAGGAAATACCCCCTTCGATAATCCCGGGAATCCTCTGACTATTTTGGATGCTCCAAATCGAACTGTTATTCCTTTTAACTCCAGACATACTCCAAATTTTCTGCCCCACAC
Source organism: Candidatus Peregrinibacteria bacterium CG_4_10_14_0_2_um_filter_43_11 (assembly GCA_002792495.1). GTDB lineage: Bacteria > Patescibacteriota > Gracilibacteria > UM-FILTER-43-11 > UM-FILTER-43-11 > UM-FILTER-43-11. The sequence continues at coordinate 8,113 of PFOK01000161.1, forward strand.
CAAGGTGGCCACAAATGATTCTGGGTTTCTCAACTTTTCAAAAACCTATAAAGTTGCTCACCCTTCTCCGCGGTTTGAGTGGGGCGGCGTAGGTGCCTCATGGCCAACTTATAATTTGGATGACGAAATTCGGGCGCGGTATGACATTGGAGAAGACGGACGATTTATAGATGATGCTAACCGCCAACATCAACAACCTCCCCGTCAGCGCCAATCGCAACAAGCCCCACAAAGAAGTAGGGAGAGTCAGTAGATTTACCTAAAATTCAGAATAGTGGTGACCGTGTTTCATTTTTTATTCCCAATAGGTTAACCAATCGGTTTACCAATTGGGGTAATTAATAAACTTCACTCAAATAACACTCCTCACAATATACCACTTCCGGCCGATCGCGACTGTACGTGGTTTGGATTTCCGACTGGCATTTGGCGCATTTTCGAGAATAAAGATGGCGGGGGTTGATTTGAGAAATGCGCTCCTGATGACGACAATCGGGACAAAAATGAGGGATAGGGAGGCCTTGATCACGATAAAATTTGAGCTCCTGAGGAATCAATTTAAAAGGCTTGCTATCTTTCTCACATTCAATCGCCCAGCTCAAAACATCATCGGGGACCTCGGCAATAACATCCGGCAAGCGGGAAGCGGGAATATTTTTGGCTCCTTTGACTTTTGGCGAAACGTAGCTGTTCCATAAAAATCCTTTTTCCTCCGCCTCCTGTTGGGATAGGGGAAAGTGATCGTAAGCCCGGGAATCGTTGTAGCCGCACGAAGAAAGAGATGTCGGAAAGAACTCCCCCCACTCCCCCGTCTCCACCATTCGCTCCACAATCCGCTCCACCATTCGATGATATTCCTCTTTGGTGTATTGCTTGTTTAAAATACAATATTTTTTGTGGCTCAGCCCAACACACCCAAAACAATGTTCACACTGCAAACATGCATCGCAATACATTATATTGGCCACATGAGAGCATTTGATGGAGAACTTTGTATCGTTCGCGTTATAAACCCCAATGCACTCGTAAATAAAATTGGTGTCCATCCCGGTATTAAAACAGTCCATCCCATTATTTAACATGCCGTCCCAAACATAACGCACATTTTCGGATTGAATAACATCAAAACAATCGACACAGTTTTTACAATTGGTGATGTAATCCCCCATGCAATCCTGACTGTTC
>PFOK01000013.1 GCA_002792495.1 Candidatus Peregrinibacteria bacterium CG_4_10_14_0_2_um_filter_43_11
CAATCCCTTTTTTAAATTTTATTTTCATGTCTCTATTCTACACATATTCGTTTCTTATTGCAAATTAGTATTACTGTAGATTTGGACTAGTTTTTTTGTAGAATGTCAGCACTTAGTATTGACAATTTATAATAAATATGATATAAATTCATTACTATGACCAAAAAATTTCTATCTTCACCACCGGGTTCTCCGGAAAAACGTGGCTTTTTTGGCTGGCGTGGGGCGATTATACTCGTCCTAGCTTTAGGGGCTGGTATTTTAGCGGGTCGTTATGGTTGTCCGGCAAACGATTCTTCTCAACCATCAACGGATTATCCAGCCCTCAGCACTGGCGGAATACCAGATCCCGTTATGTCAGATGGTTCCGATGTCGATGAACCCGAGCCAATCAGTGAAGAAGGGGCGGATCCAGACGTCGAAGATAAACTGGACGTAAAAGTCGAACTGCCTATTAAAAGCGAATGTACATGCGATTGTCCTCAGCCACTTTCAGCGGAAGAAATCAAGGCACAAGCAGCAGCAATTATAAAAGCGGAGCGTGAAGCAGCTGCAAAAACAATTATTGCCAATTATAATATTCAGGGCGAGGAGGATCGGGAAAAAATAAGAGAGGCAGTAGACCAAGGATACAGAGAGGTAGAAAGTTGTACAGGGCAATCGATTAGGTTGGTTAATCCAGGAAGTGGAGATGGAGAAGATGAAAAGATTTATTATGATACCACTTCGGTCGATTTAGAGAGTATAGACTGCCCAGAAAACCAAATGGAACAACCTTATGAAGAACCGGGAATAGATTGGAGTGAAATGTCGGAAGAGTATGTCAATCTGCAAGAAGCTTATGAAGCAGGAGATTATGTGGCCGTTCTTGATGCTTTTGATATGGATCGAATTGAGGATGAAATTGAAGTGGCGGGACTTGGAAACGAATTGGGAGGGGCGATGGCAGTATTGTCTGATGGCTTAAGGGAATTTAAAAATTCTAAAGATGGGTGGGGGAGAAGACTGGTGGCATGTCGTCTTGTTCCCGCAATAATGGAGCTGATAACGACGGTATCTTTTGAAAAAGGAGTAGAAAAGGAAAGGGTTGAAAGGGGGATTGAAGAAAGCGATGTATTGTCGAGTTTTTTTGATGGAGGTTTCGACATATTAGGCAGTGTCCTTGAGAAGTTGGTCGGAGGAGAAATCGATGAAGAATGCCTTCTCCTGCTCGCGAATCAGCCTATTTGTTCTGCGCCCGAGGAATAATTCCATAATTTTTTCCATCCAAACACCTTGTAGGGTATAATGGCTCTGCTTTTTTGAATTAGGATTTTTGGGATGTTTCCTTTGTAGAGACGTAAAATTTTACGTCTCTACAAAATGGTTGGGTATAAATCCCCCAAATCCCCCAAATCCCCCAAATCCCCCAAATGACCAACCTTTTCTTCTTCACAGGATCGGAAACCTATTTTCTTCGTCAAAAAGCCAATGGTTGGAGGGAGGCTTTTCGCGAAAAACACGGCGATATAAACCTCCTCACGTTAGATGGAGCGGAGGAGCCGATCGGCCGAATCATGGCGGATATAGAAGCGGCTCCTTTTTTGAGCGAAAAGCGTTTGATTTTCATCGAAAATCTTCCGGAATCTTCGGGGAGGGCATCTACTTCCGAAAAAACGACAAAAAAAGACGAAAAACGGAGTGAGGATCTCAAAAAATTGGTGGAATCACTCAAGGAAGTCCCGAAAAGCAGTGTGGTGGTTTTTATTCAGCCCGAGCCGGATAAACGCCGGTCTTTTTACAAAAATTTAATCAAAATAGCCACGGTCGAAGAATTCAAACCTCTGCCGGGAGCTTCTTTGAGTAAATGGATTCGGGCAGCCGTGATGAAAGAAGGGGGAACAATTGACGACGGCGCCATCGAATACCTAATTTCCATGACCGATCAAGATTGTTGGCGTCTTTCTCAAGAGGTTAAAAAATTAACCAGTTTCAAGTACTATCAGCCGATCACCAAAGAAGATGTTGATTCCGTGGTCACCCCCACGGTGGAAGCGAATATTTTTCATTTCACAGACGCGCTGAGCACCAAAAACCATCGCAAAGCGATTCGTAGTTTACATCGTTCCATGGTGGCGGGGGAGAACCTGAGGCAACTCTTTTACATGATCGTCCGTCAGTTTCGGTTGCTTTTGCAGGTAAAAGATTATAAAAAGCAATATCCTACGGCAAATCCAACGAGTATTGCCTCTTCGCTCAAATTACATCCTTTTGTGGCACGGAATGTACTGAATCAGATCAGTCATTTTGATTTCAGCGAGCTCAAAAAGGCTTACGAAAAATTACTGGAGATCGACACAGACTTAAAAACCAGTCGTATCCGGATTACGGCTGAAGATCAGGATGAACTCGCATTGGCGATTGAGCGGTTTATTTTAATATTTTGTTGCTGAAAATATAATCTGAATCGCAATTATATCAAGAATCCAAGAACCATTATCGCCAACAACATCAGATAAAAACTGAATGCCCGCAAGGTGTGTCTTTGAAGAAATTTAAGAAGCCACGCGATAGCCATGAAGCTGAAAATGAATGATGTGCCAACGCCGATTAAAATGAATTTTGTACCGGGAATAGCCGTCCCTGCGTGCATGGAAAAAAGTGCGTAAACATTGGCGGCTAAAATGGCAACGCCACCCAACATGAACGAAAATTTGGCCGCCGCATCCCGCCTTAGGCCGGTCAGCATTCCGGCACCAATGGTAATGCCGGATCGCGAAATGCCGGGAACAAGAGCAAGGGCTTGAGTAAGGCCAACCAGAATCGCTTTTGTAGGGGTGACTGTTTCACTTTGATTTTTTTTACTTCTCCATTCCACATAAAGAAAAAAGAGCGCCATTGCGGCAAATAAAATACCGATTGAAGTGAGATTACGAAGGGTGCCGGAAACAGCGTCGTTAAACAAAAGACCTGCGATAATGGCAGGGATTGTACCCACAACCAACATGAAGGCGAATGAATTTTTTTGAATGCGACGCGTTTTTATCATTTCCAAAAGTTCCTGAAGTACGTTGAGCCAATCTCTCCAAAAATAGATCACAATCGCGAGCAAGGAACCACCATGAAGGAAGATGTCAAAAATCTCCATATCTTTTGCGCCCAAAGGTAATTTTAAAAATTGTTCCATCAAAATCAAATGACCCGAGCTGGAAATGGGTAGGAACTCGGTAATCCCCTGAAAGAAACCTAAAATAACCGCGCTCATTTCGGTGGTGGCGTAAAATTTGTCTTGAAAAAACAAAACGCCGGCATAAGCCGTAATCATGTAGCGTGGGAGGCGGCCAATGAGCACGCCGAAAAGAAATTTATGCAGTGGCATTTCAAAAATACCGGCCGTCCAGGTAACGATTTTAAACGGAATGGGTGTGAGCCCGGCGACGATAATTCCCCAAACCCCCCATTTTTTAATGAATTTTTCTCCTCTATCCAGATTTTTTTTACCGAAAATCCATACAACAACGGGATGTCCTAAATATTTTCCAAGAAAATATCCGATGAGTGATCCTAAAAAAGCGGCGATTAAAATAAGGATCAGGATCTTTGAGAACAAAAGCCCCATCGAAGTGCCGAGAACCAAAAATACATCAGCCGGCACAGGGAAGATAAACTGTTCCGCGGTGGTCAGGACAAAAATACCGAAATACCCATAATTCAGAATGACTTCACGGGCAATATGGATAAAAGTCTGCATCATAATGAGCGCAAGTGAAGCAATAGAAGATTAAGAAAGATACGGTTTTTTATTCCCAATCCAATTCATTCTCTTCTTCTTTTTCGAGCTTAACAATCAAAACCTTTTCAATCCTTTTCTTGCTCATGGCGGTCACCTGAAAAATAAGATGTTCATACGACAATTTTTCCCCCTGCCTGGGGAATCGTTTGAGTTCTTCCAGAATCAGAAGACTCACGGTTTGATGCTCGGGGTAATCGAGTTCCACATCCATGGCCTCGTTGATCATTTCAATCGTCGCTTCACCGCTGGCCTCCCAGGTAACATTATCAACTCGATGCACGAGTTTGGCATCACAATCCTGTTCATCGGAAATATCTCCAACGATCTCTTCCAGGATGTCTTCCATGGTCACCAAGCCAACCGTTTGTCCGCGATCATCGACCACCACGGCAATGTGCTGATGTCGCCTCTGAAATTCACGAAACAAATCACTAATAGACTTGGTTTTAGGAACCACAATGACCGGAGTGAAAGGAAATTTACTCAGATTTTTGGTTTTATCAGCTTGATGGATGAGTCGCAGAATATCATGAACGGTTAGAATACCGATCACATTATCCAGACTGCCTTTGTAAACCGGAATACGGGAATGAGAATGATTCACAAAAAAATGCGCCGCCTCCTGAATGCTTTTCGATACTTCAATCGCTTCAATGTTTTTTTCAATCGTCATGATTTCCTCCACCATGGTTTCGTCGAACTCCAAAATATTTTCAATCAGCTCCTGTTCGTGTTCTTCAAGAACCCCCTCTTCCGTGCTCATATCCACCATGGCCAGCAACTCCTCCTCGCTAAGGGAATGAAAGGATTTGTCAACCTTTAAAAGCTTCATGAGTCCGCTAATGTATTTTTCGAATATCCAAGTGATGGGCCACAATAAAATGGTCAGCCAAAGAAGAGGATAGGCAACCACACGTGAAAAAGGTTCGGCAAATTTTTGCGCGAAAGTTTTGGGGGTGATTTCACCGAATACCAAAATAACCAAGGTTAAAGCGCCTGTGATGACACCGATAACATTATCACCAAAAACACGCACTCCCCAAATGGTGGCAATGACCGTGGCTAAGATATTCACAATGTTATTGCCGATAAGAACAGTGACCAGAAGGTTTTCAGGTTTGCGTTTGAGTTTAAAAATCGCTTTGCTCGCGAATTTTCCGTCTTTTTTTATGGTTCTTACTTTGGTAACAGAGAGGCTTGTGAGGGCAATTTCAGCTCCCGAAAAAATGCCGGAAAGAAAAATAAGAAAAAGAAGAAGAATAAGATCGCTACTCACAGTGTTTTTAAATTAAAGATTACTTTCTTCACTTTATCAGAAAACGCCTGAAGCACAAGAGGCGTTTCACATGAACGGTGCATTCCCAGGGGAGAGTCGGAGGATTTTATTGCTCCATTCGGGCTATTTCATTATAATACCGTCACTATGAATCAACACAACCTAGCTTATTTAAAGGACGTTATTTTAAAGGCCGTTCACGCAGTTGGTTTTGAGGTGAATCCGGAGGATCTGCATCTCGAAAAAACAAAAACTCTCGAACACGGTCACTTCGCGAGCAATGTGGCTATGTTCATTGCTAAAAAATACGGTCAGAGCCCGCGTGAAGCCGCTCAAAAAATAATGGAAGCGATCAAAGATCCCATCATCAAAAAGGCGGAAATAGCCGGTCCGGGTTTTATTAATGTATTTGTTGAACAAAAATTTTATACAGATGAGTGCCGATCTCTCTGTAAAAATCTTGACATCTATATTCAGGAATCTCTCGGTTTTAAACCCGGAGAAAAAACCCTACTCATCGACACGTCTCATCCCAATGTAGCAAAGCCGATGGGGGTGCATCATCTTCTTTCCACAATCATCGGCAGTGCTCTTGCACAGCTTTATCGAAAAATAGGCTATAACGTCATCAACGACAATTACATCGGCGATTGGGGCACGCAGTTTGGCAAACTCATTTATGCCATTCATACGTGGGGGGATCTTGCAAAAATCGAAAAGGACCCCATCCCTGAGTTGCTCACTCTATACGTCCGTTTCCACGAAGAATCCGAAAAAGACCCAACGCTCGATGATCACGGTCGTGCCGAATTCAAAAAATTAGAAGAAGGGGATTCTGAGAGTCGAAAATTATGGCGATACATCGTGGAGATCAGTCTCAGCGAATTCCAAAAACTATACAAACGCCTGGGGGTCACGTTTGATGTCATTAATGGGGAAAGTTTTTATGAAAATAAAATGGAATCGATTCTAAATGAGGGGCGAAAGGCTGGCATTATTGTCGACGGTGAAAAAGAGGCATGGATCATCAAGCCCGAAGACCCCAACGATCCGCCTACCGTAGTCCGCAAATCCGATGGAGCCACCCTTTACATGACACGTGACTTGGCGCGCATCAAATATTGGGAAGAAACCTGGCATCCCGATCTAATGGTCAATGTGGTGGATGTTGCGCAATCGCTTTACTTCCGTCAGCTTTTTTCGGCCACCGACAAGCTCAACCTCACTAAAGCTCACAATGTTCATGTGAATTTTGGCCGCATGAGCTTTAAAGATGGAAAAATGAGCACACGCAAGGGGAACATTCTAAAGCTGGAGGAAGTACTCGACGAGGCCGAAGAACGCGCGCTTAAGCTCGCACGTGAAAAGGCCATAGAGCTTTCCGAAGAAGAACAAAAAGAGTTGGCACGCATCATGGGAATAGGTGCTGTCAAATACAACATCCTTTCCCAGAATCGCGTCAACAACATCACATTCGATTGGGATTTAATGCTCAGTTTTGAGGGGAATAGCGTCCCTTATCTCATGTACACGGCCACACGCGCTCAGTCGATTTTAAAAAAAGCCGGTGTTGACGAAAAAGAAGTGGAATCCTACTCACTTCAGCTAGACGACGATCATGAAAAGATGGTCATAACAGATTTAATGATGTACACTGACGCCCTGCATCGAGCTGGCGAGGAGTTCAAACCGAATCATATTGCGAATTATTTGTACGCACTGGCGCAGGATTACAACGCCCTGTATAACGCCCTTTCTATTTTACAGGCGGAAGACAACGCCAAAAAAACACGTCTTTTACTCACATTAGCTGTTATTCGAGTCGTAAAACACGGTCTGACCATTTTGGGGATCGATGTACCGGAAAAAATGTAACTTTTACCCCATGAAAAGAATACAACCCGCTCTAGGTCACCACTCCTCTCCGCGAGGGGGAGACTCGGTTTATGAACGCTTAAGAGAAAAAGTAAGCGGTTTGCTTTCCAGACTTCCCGCTTCGCTTTCACGGGAGTCGGAAAGTACAAGAGAGGAAAGACAGATACCAAGAACACTGCAGGGGGTGTTTGAACTCCTTTTAAAAAGAGCCAAAAAAATGTCTCCTAGTGAAGGATGTAATCCGATCATGGATGTATTATCGGGATTGGAAAGAATGGGTGTTTTAACTTTAAGCTCAGGGAGTGTGACTGCCGTTGAAGAAAGAGATTTGCCAAAAGGCTTGGCTCGACAAATATTAGACCTTGTGGATCCGGGTTGGCTTCGTAAAGGCGGAGAATTACAAGAAAGTTCTTTGTATAGTAGGAAGATTGGCAAAACAAAAAATATTAGTATTTACACGGGTGTCGATGATGAAGAGTTAAGTAAACTCGCTCGCTTAATCCGATCCGCTACAGAGTGACAAAGAAGAAGAAAAAGGATGGAATTTATTCCGGGAAATGATTAAAATCAGACATTTTTTTGTTTTTTCCGGTTAATGGCCTTCAAGATCCGTTTTTTCGCCCCGCTCACAAAACGCCATAATTTAGCACTCCAATAATGTGATCGGCTGAATGACTCTGGAATCCTGAGATCATTTTTAAGAATAGCTTCATGAATATCCGATTGGCTTGTTTTGGTGTAATGCCTTCCTACCTGTGGCGCCCGGTGCGCGTCTGTGGAACAAACCAGTGATAAATTGTATTCCCGGGCAATTTGCTGGGCGAGTTCCGTTTGTTTTGGCTTCATGTCCGAGGCGTTCATTTCGGTATAATCAAAAAAGTCCATGAATGCTTTGCGATTCTCAAATATTCCGGCCTCAAAAACACGGTCGATATCAAGCCCGCTACTTCGTGCAGGATGATTCAAGCCAACGAGCATCCGAGTTGTTCCTGATCGTATATCATTAATTAAGCCAATGACTTCTCGGAGCTCAAAAATACCTTGTTCATTACGAATGTCCATAAAACGATCCGCCTCCTCATCGCTCAATAAAATTACCCCTAGTACCAAGCCCAATAAATTTAATTGTGTAAATATGGAGATTATGCTAGGATGGCGACATGAAAATACACATTGTTTCACTTAGCCACA
>PFOK01000162.1 GCA_002792495.1 Candidatus Peregrinibacteria bacterium CG_4_10_14_0_2_um_filter_43_11
AATCCCTTTGCCCACTATTTCCTTCAAAATAGGCAGTGATGATATTGTGTCATTTTATTTTGATTTAGCTATAATCCAGGCGAACGAATTAAAATACGGGTAAAGAAACAGGAATCAAAGGATCAGGTTCATTTTGGAGTCTCCCCTGCTCATAATCGGAGACAAAGAACGGATTTAAATTGTAATGACCCGATGCATAAAGCTTCCGTTTGATTTCGACAATCTTCTTTTCATAATCCTCTTTGGAATATTGCTCATTCAAAATGCAGTACTGCTTGTCTTTCATATAGACACAGCCGAAGCAATTTCGCATATTGGCAGAGTAGGCCAAAAACTCACTATCAGAGCTGTTGTCCGTATGAATACAAAAATTGAGATTGTAGTTCTGCGGGCATTGGCTACACATGTAGGACTCTTCGGTCTTAAAGCACACCGTCATGTCATAACAGTTTTTAAGAGAATTAGTTTCAACGCAGTACCCACAATCTTCCACATCATAACTGTCGTAACACAAATGAGCATTTTGGGTTTGAATCAGATTATCGCCCGTGCTGTTTTCGGAAGAAGTGATGTGGGAATAACGCTGAGGCACGCTTTGACGAAGGGATTCCACTTTGGCTTTTACCGCATCAACATGCGCGGGATTATTTAAATCGAGTTCGGCAATTTGTTTTTCGTACGCATCTTTTGTGAGCTTTTCGTTAAAAACATGATATTCCTTTTGATGAAGCCCAACGCACCCAAAACAATTCCGGCAACCCACCAAATCCATCGAGTAAGAACAAACACTGCAGTTGTCCAGATACTCACTGTTATCGCAGTTGTAACAACCATTACAACCCACAAGTCCGTAGCACCATTCACACTTAAAGCAAAAGGTAAGATCGGAGCAATGATTACAATCCCGACTATAACGACTGTACATCAGGGATTCAGAATGGAAGGTTCCAAAACTGTAATAGCAATCCTTGGAGTTGATGATAGTGTCCGCATAATCGCAATTTTCATCGGAATTCACGTGCTTTAAGTTATAACGCGGTTTTTCCAATAAAAGCTTATGAAATTCTTGAATAAAATGAGTCATGGAGAAAGTTTTTAAAGGTTAAAAGTGGATAAGCTGGTTTTGGAATATATTATATCGCTTGCATTTAAATTTGTCAATATTACAGCTACATTTTTGATTTAATCTTAAAATTAATTCTATTTTTAAGCTTGATTAAGCCATATTTTAATGATATAATATTTGTATAAAATCATTCTACATTTATATGAATCAAGCCGAACTTATCCGCATACAGGCTCAACTCAAACACTTTGACTGTAACGCAACCGAAACAACGGTTTATATCAAATGCCTGGAACTAGGCTCTTCCAGCGTGCAGGAAATTGCCCATGGATTGCGAAAAAACCGAGTCACAGTGCATAGTGCTATCGAACAACTGATCGACAAAGGATTGCTGGTCGAAACACGAAAAGGCAAACGACGTTTGATCGCGGCGGAAGATCCGGAAGTGCTCTATCGCCTGTTAGAGAAAAAACGAAATGAGCTGAACGTGATGGAAACCAATCTGGATTATGTGGCATCGCTCCTCAAAGGAATCAGTCATAGCGGGAATAAGCCCTCCATAAAATTTTATGAAGGCGCGGATGGACTTAAAAAAATGATGGAAGAAACCCTGGAATCCAAAAGTGACGTTCTTGTATTTAGTTACGTAGAGCTACTCGCCGAAGCGACCGATCCGATTTATCTGGAAAATTACTTTAAAAGACGTGCCAAAAAAGGCATACACACGCAATTGATCTTCCCACCCGTCCCTTTCGCCAAAAAAGTTGCCAAAAAAGCGGAAGAATACGATATCGAAGTCCGACTCTTACCGGATGATCCCCATTGGAAATCAGGCATATTCGCGTGGGATAACAAACTCGCCATCCTTTCGTATCAGGAAAATAGCATCACCACAACGATTATTGAAAACACAGATATTGCCCACTTTTACCGCAATATTATTTTCCCGTTGTGTTGGGGGCAAGCAAAGGGCATTTGAACATTTTGAGAACAATTAAAAAACCCCATCCTTTTGCAAAAATGGGGAGTTCTAAATATTGAACAGTAGAAAATGCTATTCACCAGCTAAGAGCTCACCACCATCTTCATCATCACCATCCGTTTTTGGAAGGAACGCTCCGCATCGATGAGGAACAAAAACAGGACCAGCGGCGAGCAATGCCAAACATTCGTCTCTGCTTCTTTCTACTACAGCAGTATTATGACGCTGAGCCGCTTCACTTCCACGCAATATTAATCCTAAACCATACCCGAGTATACCAGCCGTGGCATCCTCATCAGACTGAGCATCAGACGCAACCTGATCAATAAGCGCAGATGCGGGACCAAAATGAAAATACCCATTCTGCGCTGGAATTTCACTCTGATCGCCCTCTCTGTTCTCATCATCACTTCCTGAATTTTGAATGGCATCTACAACATAACGTGAAGCAAGAAGTAAACGAGCAAGATCCTTATCCTCAACCGCTTCAGCCACCTCAAAAACCCTTGCTGGGTCCACACCAGCCTCATCAAGAGCACCTGCCATTTCTGCTATACCATCATCCAACTTATCCCTATCCTTAGGAGAAAGATCTTCAAGTGTGGGAAGTACACCATCATAAGGACAAAAACGATTTCCTTCATCTTCTTCCGGAGCATTTCCATCAGCTGGCCTAAAACACTCGCCGACTTCTGCAACGGCGGCCTGAGCGTTTTCGTAAGCAAGACAAACCGGCTCTTCCGGATACGTCGCTCAAAGATAGTCGGCACCATCAATTGTCATAGGCCATTTTTCCATATCATCTTCCATATCATCTTCCATCTTATGTTTAGCATCAGATTGAGAAGTTCTAAGAGTGTCAGAAGCAGATGCAAGAATATTATCCATATGACCAACTTCTCTTCCTAAATCAAATAATACTGGGCCTCCCAACGCAATACCAATAAGCATCCCTACCTTGAAACGGTTATTGTAAATAGTCTCAGAAAGCTCCCTCAACAATCGAAGAGGAAGTGAAGTGTTTTTTTGTTGATCAGGCAATTGACGTGAATGAGGTGAATGAGGCATGTGTGGCATGGTGAAATGAATTAAAAAATTAAAATGATTTTAATAAGGTAAGAAACAAAAATCTATGCTCGGTATTCCACACTAATTAAACCCGCCTCTATCACAGGAGCTAAATCTTTAGTAGGTCGTGGTGCATCGCCAGTATAGGGTTTTAGTGTAGGATTTGGCATAATCATAAAAAATTAATGATAGGGTCGTAATTTTACGCTTTTAAGTATATTTGTAAATACTTTTTTTATAAGTCAATATTCGCAGGTTCTCAAACCACGATCTTTTTGTTACCATACTGTGGCCAATTTAATCGTAAACCTTTTAAAAATGTCCACAAAAAAGGATGACCATCAAAAAGAGGAACAAAAAGACGCCATCAATGAATCATTGCGGGAAAAAGTAAAAGACGTGAGCATGGATGACCTACAAAACAAGATCAAAGAACTGGAGGGAAAAGACGCGGAACCGGATGCCACACCCCCTGTAGAGACGCATTGTAATGCGTCTCTACAGGAACAAAAAATCAACGAATTGTCAGAAGCGCTGGCACGGTGTGTGGCCGACATGCAGAATTACAAACGCCGTTCCGAAGAAGAACGGGGAAAGTGGGTGAAATTCGCCAATACCGAGCTTTTGATGGCCCTCATTCCCACCATCGACAATTTCCATCGCAGCGTGGAGCATCTGCCGGAAGATTTGAAGAAAAATGACTGGGTAAAAGGAATTTTACAAATTCATGACCATTTTTTAAAAACACTCGAAAAAATAGGGGTTAAAAAAATAGAATGTGTGGGGAAACCGCTGGATCTAAACCAACACGAAGCACTGATCTCCGGAACGGGGGAAAAGGATGTTGTGATTGAAGAATTGGAAGCCGGTTATGTTTATCATGAACAAGTGTTGCGCCCCGCTAAGGTAAAAGTAGGTGATGGAAGTAAATAACAATTTCTAATTTTAAATTTACAATTTTTAATTTTAAAACTTTTTATTATAGATGATTATGTTTCCGTTTAAAAATTTGAAATTTAAAATTAATTTAATCTTGACGAATAAAATTAGCACTCTATAATTATGAGTGCTAAAATTCAAATTTAATCTTGAATCTTAAATTTTGAATCTTAAATAAAATTTTATATCATAAAATTTCAATATCATGGGAAAAATAATCGGAATCGACTTGGGAACCACCAATTCATGCATGGCAGTGATGGAGGGAGGTGAAGCGGTCGTCATTTCAAACGCGGAAGGCAATCGTACCACCCCTTCGGTTGTGGCCGAAAAAGACGGTGAACGGCTCACGGGAGTGATTGCCAAGCGTCAGGCCGTCACCAATCCAACCAACACCATTTTCTCCGCCAAGCGGTTCATTGGCCACAAATTGGACGAAGTGGAAAAAGAAATCAAACACATGCCGTTCGAGACCAAAGCCGGAAAAAATAAGGAAGTGGAAATAAAAATGGGAGGAGAATGGTATCGCCCTGCCGAAATTTCCGCACGCATACTGCAAAAACTCAAAGCGGACGCGGAAGCGTACTTGGGACAACCGGTCACGGAAGCCGTGATTACCGTACCCGCCTATTTTAACGACGCGCAACGACAAGCGACAAAAGACGCGGGAAAGATCGCCGGTTTTGACGTGAAACGCATCATCAACGAACCAACCGCCGCCGCCCTGGCTTACGGAATGGATAAAAAACACAAAGACATGAAGATCGCGGTTTATGATCTTGGAGGGGGAACCTTTGACGTTTCTATTCTGGAGCTTGGCGACGGGGTTTTTGAAGTGATTTCCACCAATGGTGACACACACTTGGGAGGGGATGATTTTGATCAACGCATTATCGAGTATCTTGCTGAGACATTCAAAAAAAGCGATGGCATTGATCTTTCGAAAGACCAAATGGCATTACAGCGATTGAAAGAAGGAGCGGAAAAAGCGAAAATTGAACTTTCCTCCGCGCAGGAAACGGATATCAACCTCCCCTTCATCACGGCAGACGCGAGCGGACCAAAACATCTGAATATCAAATTAAGCCGTTCCAAATTGGAAGAATTGGTTAGTGATTTGGTGGAAAAAACAAAAGGTCCTTCGGAAAAGGCACTCAGTGATGCAAAACTCAAAGCGAGCGACATTCAGGAAGTCATCATGGTGGGAGGAATGACACGCATGCCCGCGGTGACAGAAATGGCGAAAAAAATCTTCGGCAAGGAGCCTCACAAAGGCGTGAATCCGGATGAAGTGGTGGCCATAGGCGCCGCGATTCAGGGAGGTGTTTTGATGGGAGATGTGAAAGACCTACTTCTGCTAGACGTCACTCCCCTCACCCTCGGTGTGGAAACATTAGGTGGCGTGATGACTCCTTTAATTGAACGCAATACAACGATTCCGACATCTAAGGCTGAAACCTTTTCCACCGCGGCCGACAATCAGCCCAGTGTGGATATCCATGTATTACAGGGGGAGCGCCAGATGTCGGCAGATAACAAATCGCTCGGCCGTTTCATTTTGGACGGCATTCCTCCCGCCCCCCGTGGCGTGCCTCAGGTAGAGGTGACGTTTGACATTGACGCGAACGGGATTCTGAACGTGACAGCGAAAGACAAAGGAACCGGAAAGCAGCAAAAAATCACGATCCAAGGAGCCAGTGGCCTTTCGGATGAAGAAATCGAAAAAATGAAAAAAGACGCTGAGGTGCACGCGGAAGAAGACAAAAAGAAAAAGGAAGGGGTGGAAATCCGCAACAAAGCCGATTCACTTGTTTTCCAAATCGAGAAAATGATGCGTGAAAACGACGCGAAAATCCCAAAAGACCTCAAAAAACCGGTGAACGAAAAGGTAAACGCCCTCAAGGATCTTCTCAAAGACGATACGGCCACACTCGATATCATCAAAAAGGCAACGGAAGACCTGGAACAAGAAGCGCAAAAGATCGGTACCGAAATTTACAAAAATGTGAAAAATAACGAAGCCAAAGACAGCCCCTCCGATGATGACGTAAAGGTCACCGACAACAATAAAAAAGAAGAGGATGATCCCCCTGTTGAAGGCGAAGTAGTGGATGAAGAAAAAGAAGAAGATGAGGAATAAATAAATCAAAATTCCGGAAGGCGCGAATGATCATTCGCGCCTTTTAAATTTATATTCTTTTTTTTGACTGGTGAACAAATGTTTACTAAAATAAGATCATGAAACCTTATCGAACAAAAAACGGGTTACTAGCAGGAAGCAACTGGACGGAAGTTTATAAAAACGCCCAAAGTATTTATAAAAAAATTTGTGCCCACAGCAAAAGACGACCTTATATTCGATCCGCTTATTTTAAGAAAGATAAAATATTTTTAGGGTTATTTTGGAGCCATTTATATGAAAAAAATTTGCGGGATAGAGTCAGAAGGCTAAAATATTTCTCTTGCGGAATTGAGTTAATACAAAATTCATATCTGGATCCAGAAAGCAGAGATCATTTAAATGACGCATCTCAAATAGCTCATCGCTTTACCGGAATAACACCAAAAAAAGAAATTTTTCGAGCACAAATTAAGGAAGATAAAAGAAATCGCAAAAAATGGCTCATCTCTATTTTTCCTTACGAAAAATGAAAAAGACCTTCCGCCAAGTTGGAGTGTATAAACTCCGGCCGAAAGCCTCTTTACAAAATCAATATATCAAAAATAATTCATAAATCAACCCAAAATGAAACGAGGCGTCGCCACCTTCACACTGGATACCGGAAAATGCCCCAAGTGGCTATTTGATCGAATGGTAAAATTAGGACGTGAAATGATGAGAGTGCTAGTGGAAGAATACGGCCCGGATGAATTCATCAAACGCATCGCCGATCCGGTTTGGTTTCAATCCCTTGGAACCGTTCTCGCTTTCGACTGGAACGCCAGTGGGCTCACCACGGTTTTGACAGGAGCGTTAAAGGAGGCATTGCGTGGCAATGAAAAGGAATGGGGCTTTTTTATCTGCGGCGGCAAAGGAAAGACGTCGCTCAAAACTCCGGATCAGATCCAAAATTGGGGAAATCGGCTGCAGTTGCCCGAGGCACACACCAAAAACTTGATTTATAACTCTAAAATGAGCGCCAAAGTGGATAGCGCTCTCGTGCAGGACGGATTTACGTTGTATCACCACACTTTCTTTTTTTCAAAAAACGGGGCGTGGACCGTTGTGCAACAGGGAATGAACAGGAAAAAGCGCACCGCGCGCCGCTACCATTGGCACTCGGAAAATGTGAAGGATCTGATTATAGAACCTCACACGGGCATCGCTTCACAATCGTTTGAAAATCACATGTTGAATATGACGGCCAAAAGCGGTGAGCAAAATCGAACGATTGGTGTAGAATTAACCAATTCAAACGCGACCACCATGCTAAAAGACATTCAACTGCTCCGTAAACATTCATCTAAGCTTTCGCAAACGATCAGCTTTAAGATCAACGAAGATCAAATGACACTCCTAAATCTGGAAGATCATGATTTTCACACACATTCAGTGGTTTCGGAAGAATGGGTACATAGCCGTTATCTCGATCGGATTTTGCTAAAACTGGTAAACGATAAACCCAAAAACTACGAGGATCTCGTTGCTACACCGGGGGTCGGCCCAAAAACCATCCGCGCCCTCGCACTAGTGGCCGAAGTGATTTATGGCGCAAAAGCGAGTTACACCGACCCTGCCCGCTATTCCTTCGCTCACGGGGGAAAGGATCACATCCCCTACCCTGTCGATCGGGGAACGTACGATCAAACCATTCAAACGCTCGAAAAAGCCATTCGTAAAACACGGCTAGAACCGAAGGAGAAAAATGAAGCCCTGCAAAAATTAATAAAGATTTCTTGAGCAATTCTCTATCTATAGCTAAATCAAAATAAAATGACACAATATCATCACTGCCTATTTTGAAGGAAATAGTGGGCAAAGGGATTTCTTCCCCACCTGCTTCAGGCGGGTCGAAATGACGAATGGGATTATACTATTCCAGCTATACCAGATGGAATCAAGCCTAATTCAATAAAGAATCTGTGTCGAGTGGGCTCGATTAAAGTAGGCATTTCCTCCTCTACAAAATGCAGACATGGAGTTCTGTTTGGATCGGTAGATACAACGCGCAAATCAGCACCTGGTGCCACCTCCAAATCAATAGCACCAGAAGCGTAGGGGCTAAAAAGAAACTAAAAAGACCCCCGGTTTTTTAAAGGTTCTCCTTGAGAGCGGCGAAAGCTGCTCCGGGGGAGTTTTTGAGGAGCGAATAATCAAAGGTTTTAGTGAAAAAACGAAAAAACCTCTGATTATTTCGGAAACAACCTTCTTCCGAAACAACGTCAAGCCGCTTAAAAGAAATCTGCTGTTGTCTTTTATGAAATCCTGGATATATTTATTCATGCTGAAAAAGGGGCATTGAATATTGGTGTATGTCAAAATTCATACACCCTTTTTCGATCCACTCAAGCTGTTTCCTCAAAAACTTCCCCGAAAAAATGGGGTCTTTTCAGAAAAATTAAAGTTCCATCACCCTCACCTCATTCCCGCACCACTTAAAGAACTTTTCCATATCCTCACGTTTAATGTCGAGCGTGGACGTATTGATGTTGGGGTGACAACAAATGACATTGTTTTTCCACAAATCTTCATCCAAAATCACAATCACATCATGCGCCGCATTGTTCACAAGCCCCAAAAGGGAAACGGAACCGGGGGTAAGCCCAAGGTATTCCATTAGCCGTTCCGCTGACGCAAAACTCAAATTACTTTCGCCTAATTTCTCTTTCAGTGTTTTAAGATCCGCCTGTTTTTCGTGCCCCAAGGAAACGAGATAATGACGAGTCCCTTTTTTGTTCCGCAAAAAAAGATTTTTCGTATTTCCACCCTCCGCACGACGATAACCAACCGCCTCGGATTCTTCACACGTAAAAACCGCAGGATGTTCGTGCTTTACGTATTCAATGCCAAGCTCATCGAGGATATTGTAGATAGTTTTCATAAAAAATTGTAAATCAAAGACAGTTTAAACAATTTTTTAAAAAATTTCATTGAAAAATTAACACGAAACATTTAAAATTAACCAGCAATGTGCCCGGATGGCGGAACCTGCCTGCCGGTAGGCAGGTTGGTAGACAGATTGAACTATGTAATCTAAAATTAGATATGTGCCCGGATGGCGGAATTGGTAGACGCGCACGACTCAAAATCGTGTTCCTTCGGGAGTGAGAGTTCGATTCTCTCTCTGGGCACCATAGAATATTGAAGAAATTTTGAATACAAGCGAATAAAGTGAACCACGATGAAGAAGCAATTTAGCCCTGAATTATTCAGGGAAAAATACAAAATCAAGTCCAATCGACATCCCACATGGGACTATGCATTTTGTGGTGCCTATTTCGTGACAATTTGTACAAAAAATAGGCACGAATGTTTCGGTGAAATCCGGAATGGGATTATGGGGCTAAATGGATTGGGGGTGATTGCAAATCAATTTTGGTTAAATATTCCAAATCATTTTAAAAATGTTGAATTGGATGAATGGACGATAATGCCAAACCATATACATGGAATATTGTGGTTGAAAAATAGATCAAATGATTTAAATTTTGTAACACCGCGTAGAGACGTTTTAATAAAACGTCTCTACGACAAAAATCAAAACAAACACAATTATTTTTCAACCATATCACCCAAAAAAGGATCATTATCATTGATAATTCGTTGCTATAAAATGATTTGTACAAAAAAAATAAAAATTATTGATAACGATTTCTCCTGGCAACCTAATTATCATGATCATATCATTCGTAACGAAACCGAATTAAACCGAATTCGATTGTATATTCAAAACAACCCCTTCAATTGGTGGCGGGATCGAAATCATGCGATGAATGTATGGATATAAACAAAATTTTGTTACAATGGCATCAAACTAAATTAATCGATGAAAAAACAGACCAATGACTTTTTAAAATACGTGATTGTCCCTGTTGTTATACTAGCGATCTTCGCAATCGTAGCGATTATCTATCATCTATTCAATCTTCCTTCTTACGCGGAAATGAAAGAATGGATTAAAGATGCCTTCGCGATTCATGGCTATTCTGTGGTTTTTTTGGGAGCACTAGCCGAGGGAATACTCCTGGCCAACTGGTATTTACCCGGCTCGGTGGTGATGGTGATGGGTGTTGTTTTTGCCAAAAGCAACGGAATGAACCCGATTCTTGTCATAGGATTGATCATTCTCGGATTTTTGATCACAACGGTATTTAATTACGCGCTAGGGCGTTACGGATGGTACCGGTTGCTCCTCAAATTCGGATTGCGCGACGCGATTGAAAGAACCAAAAAACGCGTGAAAAAACAGGGGTTAAAAATCATTTTTGTAACGTATTTCCACCCAAATGTCGGTGCGCTCACGGCAACCTGCGCGGGTATTTTAAAACTCCCCTTCCAACGTTTTTTCATCTATTCTTTATCCGCCCTCATCAGCTGGAATGTGTTATGGGGAATGGTGGTTTATATTTCGGGACCCGCCATTGTAGAAATTGTGAATTTCAAAAATCTTCTTCTTATTTTATTGGCCTGGGTCGTTGTTTTGCTTTTCCAATTCATTCGAATGCAACAAAGAAAAACCATACCCATAAAAATCCATGTGAATGAAATGCGAAATTTATTACAAAATATACTAAATATATGAACGATCAGATTGAAAAAATAACACAAAGAATTGAGGCGATCGAAACACGAAATAAAAAAGTGGAGGCGGATAAGGCCTGGGAAACCAGTTGGGCAAGAAAAATCCTGATCGCGATCATTACTTATTTGCTCATTGTTATATTCATGAGCATCGCCGGTTTTAAAAAACCGTTTTTAGAAGCGATCGTACCCGCGACAGCCTACCTGATCTCCATGAGTATTATTCCGCAATTCAAAACATGGTGGATCAAAAAACATTTTAATAACCCCTCATGACCTTGAAGCAGAAAGGATTCATTACCGTCAGTCTTGCAATTGTTGGGCTCCTGAGCCTCCCTTTTGTGGCGGATGTTTGGATCAACGCGACAGCCGCCAAACACATGTATGAAACGGTAGAAAACGTCCAAAAAAAAGAACTGGTACTGGTTTTGGGAGCCGCTGCTTATAACGCGAACAACCTTTCCACCATTCTAGAGGATAGAATGCAAACCGCTGTAGATTTGTATAAAAATAAAAAGGCGGAAAAAATACGAATGAGCGGTGATAAGCAAGAAGTGATCGCGATGACCAATTATGCCAAAAAACAGGGAATTCCTGAGGACGCCCTGTTAAAAGACGAAAAAGGATTCAACACATTGGCCTCCATTTTGAACATGCCAAAAGAACCGCATGATATTTTGATCGTCACACAACGATTCCATTTGCCGCGCGCCCTTTTTTACGCGAATCACTTTGGCTTTAACGCGGATGGTGTAGTAGCCGATCGCCATGAATACATCAAGATTTATGAATTCAAAAAACGCGAGCTTCTTGCGAATACTAAAGCGTTTTTTGACGTTTTTATTACACCGGATTTTAACGAATGGGTACGGGAATTTTAATTTTAAAATATAAATTTTAAATTTCTAAACTTGCTATTCAGGATTTTTTAAAAATTATAAATTGTAAATTAAAAATTACTCAGGTAATCGTCTCCCTTCGACCTCCTTTTTCACCATCGTCATGAATGCCGCCACTTTCATCACCTCCTGTTCTTTGGTGTGGTAATTGCGCACGGCAACGGACTTGGACTCGACTTCTTTGTCACCGATCACCAACATGTAAGGAACTTTTTTCTTTTCCGCCTCACGAATGCGTTTGCCCAAAGTTTCCTCAGCCGCCATCAACTCCACGCGAAGTCCCGAATCAAACAATTGCCGACGAAGTTCCTCCGCGTATTTTTCGTGAGATGAGGCAACGGGAACAAGCACCATTTGAACCGGAGCCAACCATGTAGGAAAAGCGCCTCCAAAATGTTCGATCAAAAATCCAATCAACCGTTCGTGAGTACTGAGCGGCGCACGATGAATACAAATAGGATTTTTTTCTTCACCATGTTCGTCAATGTAAGTAAGCCCCATGCGTTTAGGAACCGCAAAATCGACTTGGTTGGTGGCCAAAGTGAATTCACGACCAATCGCGCTCCACACCTCGATATCGATCTTGGGGCCATAAAACGCCGCTTCATCAGCAATCTCCACAAACTCGATTTTAGTTTTTTTCATCACATTGCGAACCATTTCTTCTCCACGCTTCCAAAGCTCGGGTTCATTCACATATTTTTTACCGAGTTTAGCCGGATCATGGAGTGAAAGACGCATCACGAACTTGCCGACACCCAAAATTTTAAAATACTCAAAGTACAAATTGGTGACGGCCATAAATTCATCTTCAAACTGACTTTCGGTACAATAAATATGAGCATCATTCATCTGCATACTACGCACACGCATGAGGCCAAAAAGCGCACCGGAATCTTCGTAACGGTAACACGTGCCATACTCGGCGTAACGCAAAGGTAAATCGCGGTAACTCTTGGGGTGAGCCTTGTAACACATATGATGATGTGGGCAGTTCATCGGCTTTACATAATAATCATCCTCGCCATCCAATTTCATGGGCGGATACATGCTTTCCGCATACAGCGGAAGATGGCCGGACATTTCGTAAAGCTTTCCTTTGGTCAAATGAGGCGTGCGCACACGATCATATCCGCCTTTTCGTTCCATTTCCTTGGCCAGTGTTTCCAATTCCTCGATCATCACAGCCCCGTTGGGCAACCACAAAGGAAGACCGGGACCCACATTTTCGCTGAAGGTGAACAATTCAAGCTCCTTGCCCAACTTGCGATGATCACGTTTTTCCGCCTCGGCACGCATGGCAAGATAGTTGTCTAACTCTTCTCTGGTTTCAAACGCCAAACCGTAAATTCGCTGAAGCATGGGGCGTTTTTCATCCCCGCGCCAATACGCACCTGCAATTTTATCGAGCTTGAACGCGTTCAAATCGATTTTTCCCGTCGATTCCACATGAGGCCCTTTGCACAGATCCACGAAAGGTCCATTGCGATAAAAACTGACTTCCGTTTCACCCCCTTTTTTTAAATCGGAAACCAATTCCACTTTATAGTCCTGATGAAGCTCTTTTAAATAATCGATCGCTTTATCCGCAGGTTCCACATAATGATCGAATTTTTGATTCTGTTTGACAATGTGTTTCATCTTTTTTTCCAGAATCGCAAGATCCTCGGGGATAAGTGTGCGTGGCAAATCGAAATCGTAATAAAATCCATTGTCGATGGTAGGCCCAATACCGAGTTTGGCATCAGGGAACATCTCCACAACGGCTTGCGCCAAAATGTGGGAAAGACTATGACGCTTTTGCTGAATCGGAAGCTCATGATCTTCTGAAACATCCGAATATTGTGCGATACTCTCAAAACGCGGCTTGGCTATTTTTTCATAATCGCTGGTTTTTAAAGCCATGGAACGATCCAAACGTGCCGCATTAAAATAAATTTCTTCATTTTTCAACAAAAGCGGATCAACCACCAATTCCAATTTGGGGTTAAAGGAAAAAGGAAGAACGGTTCCCGAAACACTGCCCGCCAATTCTTCGGCAATTTCGGTAGTGGCAAAAGCCACATAAGTCGCGCCAAACAATTCCTTCATGGCTTCCAGATCTATTTTCGCGTCACCGGGAACAACTCCTAAAACATATTTCGTCGTTTTATTTTTTAGCTTAAGAATCATCACAATACATTTCGCCGCCTGTGATAATTCATTGCCTCGCATAGGGCTGACGATTTCCGTTCGTCCTTCCGGCGCGTGAGTGATTAAACGATAATGAGCCTTGTTTTTATCGAGTAAATCGATAAGTTGCGTGTATAAATCGGGGAAAGGCATAATCTTATAAATTAAATTTTAAAAAATACCGATAGAAAAACTATCGGGGGTCCAACGAATCATCGGACGGTTCCACCCCGTTTTCCGCCTAAACGGACACTCTTGGATTGTAAGAAAAACTCTTTTAAGGTGGTACCGATTAGCGCATTATGTAGGCGACTTCCAGTCACGATCGCCTTTCCCTTTCCATACGCCTTCTAATAGCATGTCCTTTAAATCAAACGTTTTTCTTGAGTTCAATCTATTCCTTTTTATAGAAAAGTCAATCCATTCGGATAAAAATTAACAAATTGTTTCCTTCAATGGTTTTTGTTAGAATGACTCACGCTTTAACACAATAAAATGATTGCTGTTGTCATCATCTATATCGTCCTGATTACTATCTTTTTTATTTTTGCGGGATTGATTTTCCGACACGCAATAAAATTCAGCTATTTGAGCCAGCGTTTTAAAACCATTACCTTCATTTTCGGGCTAATGGCACTGGCCATTGTTATATTTTCAATGGTCATGTTGCTTCAGCTTTACTCGGGAACTTCAAACAAAAGTCCTTCCGTTCCAAAAACGAATACTTCGGGAGGCGGTAACTTAAATTTTTAAAAGAATAAGCTTTCATATCTCAAACCGAAGGCTTCCCTTAGTGGCAAATCCCAAAAAAAGACACAACTTAATTAAAATCCCATGAAACAACACAACACCCCCACGCTCAAAAAAGGACTCGCACAAATGCTGAAAGGCGGTGTGATTATGGACGTGGTAAACGCGGAGCAGGCTAAAATCGCGGAAGAAGCCGGTGCGGTTTCGGTCATGGCACTCGAAAGAGTTCCTTCCGACATCCGCAAGGACGGAGGAGTGGCACGCATGAGTGACCCCAAATTGATCAAAGAAATCATCAAAGAGGTTTCTATTCCGGTAATGGCAAAAGTGCGTATCGGTCACTTTGTGGAAGCGCAGATTTTGGAAGTGTTAGAAGTTGATTATATTGACGAAAGTGAAGTACTCACGCCCGCTGATGAGGAAGCGCACATTGGTAAATCCAAATTCAAAGTGCCTTTTGTATGCGGTGCCCGTAATCTGGGCGAAGCGCTTCGCAGAATTCAGGAAGGCGCGTGCATGATCCGCACCAAAGGCGAAGCGGGCACCGGAAATGTAGTTGAAGCCGTACGTCACATCAAAGCGATCAACCGTGATATTGAACGACTCAAAAAAGCATCCGAAAACACCCTTAAAACCTACTGTAAAGAAGAGCGGGTCGAAATGAAACTTTTAAAAGAGACTTTGAAGCTGGGGCGACTGACCGTCGTCAATTTCGCGGCAGGAGGCATTGCCACCCCCGCCGACGCCGCCATGATGATGCAATTGGGTTGCGATGGAGTCTTTGTGGGTTCCGGCATTTTCAAATCCAATCATCCGGAAAAAATGGCGCGCGCCATTGTAGAAGCGGTAACCCATTACAACAACCCAAAAAAAATCGCTGAAGTGTCGGAAAATTTAGGCAAGGCCATGGCCGGAATCGAAATTGAAAACCTGGAAACGAAAATGGCAAAAAGAGGATGGTAAAATAATAAATCTCAAGTATCAAATCCTAAATTCTAAACAAATTCAAAATTTTAATACTCAAATTTGAAAGACAAATACGACATTCCCAATCAAAATACTTGTTTTGGTCATTGCTATTTTGATCATTTAAATTTATTTAGTGCTT
>PFOK01000081.1 GCA_002792495.1 Candidatus Peregrinibacteria bacterium CG_4_10_14_0_2_um_filter_43_11
TTCCTTCAAAATAGGCAGTGATGATATTGTGTCATTTTATTATGGTTTAGCTATATATAGGAGATGAAGGAATGAACCCGGCAGGCGTTTTAACCATCGTCAACGAATCGGAGCAAACGCGAGGACATTTGTCATCCGAACAAGCCATCGCACAAAGTGTGGAAGATGGTAAAAAAATGTTTGCAACTTTTGTGGAAAGATTAACGAGATACCAAAGGCACCTCAGGCATGGCATAGCAACAAATCTGGAGTATTTTATTAGCAGAAAAAGAAGATCGGCTGAAGCGGCCTTAAGAGCTGAATAAACCAAACTATCGCTGACGAAGTAAGCCGGAATAATAGCGATCCAATCGAGCCTCCCCGGAAGGAGTTCCATCTAACCGAAAAACCTTCACACCTTTTCCTTCTTCCGCATCGGGAACATAGTCAATCAGAGGGAGACTATCCCCTTCTTCTGAGCGCATCGTGCAAAGAGCTGGATTAAACATATAAACCGGACTCAGAAGTGTGGAACGAACAATACGACCGGTGTGTGGATCTATGCCAAAAGTAACCTTATCAGAATAACTTTGAGTGACTCTGTCGGCGAGTTGAAATTCCAAAATACCGTCTTCAAGAACGCGAAAAGTGGGAGTACGAAGCGCGCTAAAAGAAAGCTGAGTGGCCAGCGTTTTCCCTCCGGACTCCGGCTGATCAGAAATGGTGATTCCACGCTCGGAAAATAAAATATAACGCTCAAACCCCCCCTGAGAAAAGCAAGCAAGTATAGGAAGCTGGAAACTAACAGTTCCTTTTTGAGGATGAATAGTGCCGACAATTTCAACCGCTCCATTGCGCAATACAACGGAAGGATAAATCCGACGCTCTCCGTCATCGGGAGTTTGGATTTCGATGGTATCAACCCGCTCCCATCCTTCTCGCAAAGGAATAACGTGAGTAACGGTCGTATCAGGCGATGAAACAGATTGAGCATAATCCAAAAGAGCTGAAAGAATCGCCTCAGGATGCCCACCCAAAACAACATCAAACACAGCACTAAATAAAGCAGACGGACGTTCTGAGAAGGAAGAAGGCGATGGGGAAGGAGTGGACTCAACCGGCGCTTGGGACAGGACAGGAGTTTGCGCTTTTTTAGGAGGTAAATAAAGAGCCATCCTTGCATCAAGACAAGCCTGATAAGCCTCAAGATTATCGGAATGTGCCAGGGCGCAATGTTGCATAATATCTTTAATCGAAGGACGTTGAATAGCAATACATCCCTCCAGTAATAAAATGAGGGAAGTAAAAAACGGCACAAGCACCCCTTTCCACGCATGTGGGACAGTTACATTGGGTGACAATGGAGAAAGAGCATGGCGCATGGTATTATTTAATCATATTTTAATTAAATTGTCAATGCACTGCGCCTGACATTCTACAAAAAATAACGGATTAAAGTACGTTTTTGCTTTAGATTCAGCCATTTTGGCGGGGTTAAACAAATAGATAAAACCGACTCG
>PFOK01000151.1 GCA_002792495.1 Candidatus Peregrinibacteria bacterium CG_4_10_14_0_2_um_filter_43_11
ACTTTTTCTTTCACCCAAATTTCGCCTCCTCTGATATAAATAATAAGGAAATCAGCGAAACTTCTCATACACGCAAACGTTAGCTGAAATATTCCTTTTCTTTTTTGGGCTATCCCGCCAGAGGCGGACAGGCGCCCAATTGTTTTAAAAAATTTTCAAATTTCTTTCTTAATTTATGTATTAGAAATCAAGGAAGGGGTTTAATACTGTGTTTTCTACGAAAACGATTTATTTATAAGGGGAATAATTGCGATGTCTCCTTCGCTATCGCCCTAAAAACGCTTAAAATATTGCGGATAACGAACTTGCCTTATTCCACTGAACATATTATATTTAGAATAACGAGATTTCTTATTCTAATCGTTGGAATAATAAAAAACCTTATTCTAATCAATCATTATGAGCAAACAACCATTTATACCGCCAAAACTGCCAATCAAGATAGATTACACCAATTTAATTGGTCATATCACTAAGGCACACAGAGCAATTGCTTCTTTGAATTCGTTGTTAGCACATCTTCCAAACCCAGAACTACTTGGAAGAACCATGCAAACAAAAGAGGCTGTTTTGAGTTCTAAAATTGAGGGGACACAGGCAACACTTAATGAAGTTTTTGAATATGAAGCTGAGGGGGATAAAAAAGAGAACTCAGAGAAGAAAAAAGATATTCACGAAATTATTAATTATCGGC
Source organism: Candidatus Peregrinibacteria bacterium CG_4_10_14_0_2_um_filter_43_11 (assembly GCA_002792495.1). Lineage (GTDB taxonomy): Bacteria > Patescibacteriota > Gracilibacteria > UM-FILTER-43-11 > UM-FILTER-43-11 > UM-FILTER-43-11. Next base: position 695 of record PFOK01000151.1, read on the forward strand.
AGGCATTAGAACTTGGGGTAAAAAGCCTCAAAACGACAGCACTTGCCGAAAATCTCGTCAAAAAATTACATTCAATTCTACTTCGTTCAGGACGTGGCCAAAACAAAGCTCCTGGAACATTTAGAAAAACCCAAGTTTACATTGGCAGGCCTGGTGCCAATATTGAAGATGCAACTTTTGTACCACCACCAGCCAACGAAATCATCCCATTATTTAGTAATCTAGAAAAATATCTAAATTCTGATGAAGAAAAGGACTCACTTGTTCAAATTGCAATTGCCCATTACCAATTCGAAGCTATTCATCCATTTTTAGATGGTAATGGCAGAGTTGGACGGCTTATTATTTCCCTCTTTCTTTACGAACGTAAACTCTTATCACATCCATTTTTGTATTTGAGTGAATTTTTTGAAGAACATCGTGAAGATTATTACGAATTGCTCCGACTAGTCAGTGAAAAAAGCGATTGGGAAAGCTGGATTAAATTTTTCTTAACCGCACTGGCTACACAGGCGGAAGCCACAGAAAAAACAGGCAAAAGCATTTTAGATTTGCATACAAAATATAAAGAAAAAATCCTGGATATTAATTCTGTGTATGCCATGAACCTGCTAGACGCAATCTTTATTAACCCCGTTTTCGGCACAGCGAGTATCAGAAAAGACTCCAAAATAAAAAATACCCAAACCCTTTTCAATTTAATTGCCAAATTTTTGGAAGCTGGAATTATAAAAGACACAACACCCAATAAAAAACGTAATAAAGTGTATGCCTTTGATGAATTGATCAAATTACTCAATAAATAAGCTATGAATAAACAAGAAGCAAAAAAACAAATAGCAAAATTGTAAGGGGATATAAGGTGTTTTCTCCGCGGAGTTTACCCCGCACCCGAAGCGGGGCTCCGAAAACGCTTTATAAAGATTATTTTTTGAATTACAATTCAATCATCAACTAAAAAATTTTAACAACCAAAAATATGGACTTTGACTACACTCAAACAACAACAAAGGATTTTGATTCATCAGTAAAAAGCGTTGAGGAAGAAATCGCCAAAGCAGGCATGCGGGTTTTACATATTCATGATGTTCAGAAGACTTTGACTGAAAAAGGGTTTGAGAGAGACCCGTTTAAAATCATTGAATTCTGCAATGCCAAATACGCTAATGATTTTTTAAATGTCGATATTAAAATCGGCCTTTGCCTCCCATGCAAAATCAATATTTATATCAAAGATGGGCAAACATGCATTTCCGGCATGCGCCCAATTGTACTCTCTCAATTTTTTCCGGACGCAGACCTGGGAGAAAAGCCACAGGAAATAGATAAAAAAATCCATGATATTATCAATAATTCAAAATAACTTATGAAACTGGGAATAATCATCAGCCAAACAAATCCGGAAACAAATTGGAATGCTTTGCGTTTAGCTAATTTTGCTATCAGAGAAGGCGACGAAGTTAAAATTTTTCTTGTTGGAGAGGGCGTGGAATATGAAGCAAGTAATTCAGAAAAATTCAACATTCAGGAACAGGTCGCAAAATTTTTAAAATCAGAAAAAGCACACATTCTGGCATGTGGCACCTGCTTAAAGTCCCGCAATCAAGAGGATACCAATACATGCCCGATGAGCAGTATGAAAGATTTATATGCGCTTGTTCAAGAAAGCGATAAAATTTTAACTTTTTAATCTCAATCGTTATGAAAAAAATACTTACGCTCGCAATTTTAATTTTTTCTTTCAGTCTTTCAGCCCCATCACCCTCATTCGCCCAAGGAATGATGAATTTTAATAATACGTCAAGGCAAAACGATGATGGCCATACCGCTCGCGAAGAAGCCGAGGGAAAAGAAATCCGGGATAAACTCCAAGCTGGCGAATTAAAATGTGATGATTTATCCGATGAAAATTTTGGTGCGCTTGGCGAATATTTTATGGGTCAAATGGCCGGTGATTCGCACGAAGCAATGAATAACATGATGATTGCCATGATGGGCGAGGAAGGCGAAGAAGAAATGCACGTCGCCATGGGAAAAAGAATGAGCGATTGTGAACCAAACGCGGCCATGCCCCAAAACATGATAAACAGTGGCATGATGCAAATGATGATTGGGGGTGGTATGATGGGCAACTGGTCGAACTCATCAGCGCTAAATAATAATTTTACTAACCCTATGTCTATGATGAACTTTGGTTTTGCGCCTTTTGGCTGGATTTTTATGATCCTTTTCTGGGCTTTGGTGATTGCTGGAATCGTTGCCTTGATAAAATGGATAGCCGGTCAAAATAAGAGTGAAAGTGAAAAAGATAAAACTGCTTTGGCTATTCTTAAAGAAAGATACGCAAAAGGCGAAATTGGCAAAAAAGAGTTTGAGGAAAAAAAGAAGGATTTAAATTAAGGTGTTTTCTCCCTGCCTACCGGCAGACAGGCGCGGAGTTTACCCCGTTGAATAATGGAGCTACGAAAACGATTTATTATTATAAATTAATTTAAGTTATCACATTTTACTCTTGACTTCTTATTTAACATCCTATACCCTTACCATAGGTATTGGTATTTATTTTTTAATTTTAACAGCATGGCTCACAATGAAAAAAAAGTAATGATTGCCATGAAAAAGGCGAAAACCTCTCTTGAAAAAGTTATTAAAATGATAGAAGAAGATAAATATTGTATTGACATTATCCAGCAAAATCTTGCTGTTATCGGTCTTTTGCGCGCCGCGGATCTAAGCTTGTTGAAAGGCCATATAAATTGCTGCGTGAAAGACGCGATCAAGAAAGGAGGAAAAGAACTTGATAAAAAGATGGAAGAACTGCTGAGGGTGATAAAAACCGCCCAAACAAAATAATTCATTTTCATAATATATATAATATGAAAAAAACGGAGCTTCACGTAAAAGGTATGCATTGCATCAGTTGTGAAATACTGCTGGAAAAAGAATTCCGGAAAATTCCGGGGCTTAAAGAGTGCAAAATCAGCCACAAAAAAGGAAACGCGACAATAATCTACGATGAGAGTATTCCTTTATCAAGATTAGAAAAAGTTGTCCATGATTGCGGCTATAAATTGGCGGAAGAAGGAGAAGGGAAAGAAAAAGTTTCGTCCGAAAAAAAATCTTCTCCAGACTATATTCAGATAATTTTGATTGTCATCGGTCTTGGATCGCTGTTTTTTATCTTGGGAAAACTGGATATCGCGCGTTTTTTGCCGAATTTCGGCAGTGAAGTCAATATAATAATCGCGCTTCTCCTGGGAGTAGTGGCCTCGCTGTCAACTTGTCTGGCATTAACGGGAGGAATTGTGATGGGTTTCGGATCCACAGTTCACGTGTCTGAAGGACGCAAATATCATTTTATTTCACGTGCAATCCCGCATATTTATTTCCATATAGGGCGTATTGGCGGTTTCGCGCTGCTTGGCGGTTTACTGGGACTGGTGGGAAGTAAAATTAATTATTCTCTATCATTTACGGGATATCTAACGATTTTAATCGCTCTTGTCATGTTTTATATCGGACTTCAAATTTTAAATATTGTGCCGAATATAACAAAACTCGGATTCCATCTCCCGAAATTCCTGTCCAGCAAAATCTATAATCTTGAAAAGACCGATCATCACCTAATGCCAATCGTAATTGGTGCGCTTACTTTCTTTCTGCCCTGTGGCTTCACTCAGACCATGCAACTGGCCGCGGTTACCTCGCAGAACTTTTTGACAGGATCCCTTATTATGGGCGCTTTCGCGATAGGAACAATGCCCATACTGCTTGCGGTTGGTATCGGCTCAACTTATGCCCACCAGGAAAAACTCCAGTTTGTGCATCGTTTTATTGGTGTGCTTGTTGTTTTCTTCGCTCTCTATTCATTCAATTCGGGGCTGGTATTGGCCAGTTCACCAATAACTATTGATTTTTGGAAGCGGGGGCAGAGTGCCACCACATCTGAAATATCCGGGAATGTTCAGGTAATCAAAATGGATGTTGACTGGACGTTTAAACCGACCGAGCTGGCAATTAAAAAAGGCATACCTGTCCGCTGGGAAATAAACGGCATCAATGTTTCCGGTTGTAGCAATGAAATTGTTATACCAAAACTCAATATCCGTAAAAAAATTGGTACGGGTCTAAATATAATAGAATTTACTCCCGAAAAAGAAGGAATAATTCCATTCTCCTGCTGGATGGGAATGTTAAATGGCCGGTTTATAGTAACGGATGAGGGGGGAAATTTGAGTGGGGAAACAAAAGCGGAAGCATCCGAACCGATACCTGCCGGTAGCTGTGGCGGCAGTGGTGGCGGTTGCGGCTGTAGCGGAACTAATTAATATTTAATTAAATCATTATGAAAAAAACAATTATTTTATTCACAATCATTCCGGCTATCATTTTACTCGCTGGTTGTGCTGAAGTTGATTTAAGCAATCAGACTGAAAACAGCCAGACATCACAAACATCAAGCCCATCTTCGTCATCCAAAACCGCATCCTTCAAGGGGGAAACAGGATTATTTGCCCCTTCCGACAATAACGGCGTAACAATTGAAGCCTCCTCAGTCGACGATGGAAAAGCCCATTTCTTCAATACAGCCTTACCCAACGGCGATCCGGTATATTTCTTTATTGTTAAAAGTCCCGACGGAAAACTCAGGGCGGCCGCCAATGGATGCCAGGTATGCGGAGGAGCTTTACAGGGTTTTAGACAGGAAGAAGATTATATGGTCTGCAACACATGCGGGAATCGATACCCGCTTAACAAAATCGCCACCGAAAAAGGAGGTTGCAATCCGGCACCCATTAATCCCGACCTGAAAGTGGAGAATGGAATGATTAATATTTCCATCTCCGAACTGCAAGATATCAGACAATTCTTTTTATAATTTTTAACCATTGATATTATGACTTCATCAACAAACAACGGACTCAGGGGCGCGATCATCTTTGCCTCCATCATGGTCACCATCGCACTTTTATTCAATGGATTTGCCTATTTGCAAGGGAACTCATCTCTTGAAATATCCGAATCCGATGATTTGCAGGAACAAATCAAAGCCGGTATCGAAACCTATATTCAAAAACAGCAGGGAAATGCCGGAGCGCCTCAGGCTGAAGCCAATGAACCAACAATCGTGGAAGGCGACTTCACCGACGACGATGCTGTTTTGGGCGACGAAAACGCGCCCGTAACGCTTATAGAATGGTCCGATTATGAATGTCCGTTCTGCAAACGCCATTTCACTCAAACATTCCCCCAAATAAAAGAAAAGTACATAGATAGCGGCAAGGTAAAAATGATCTTTCGCGATTTCCCATTAAGCTTTCATGATCCGTTAGCCACCCAGGAAGCCATAGCCGCGGAATGCGCGCGCGAGCAGGGAGGCGATGAAACATACTTTGCTTATCATGATTTGATTTTTAAAACAACAACGTCCAATGGAAGCGGAATGCAAAAGGATCAGTTTTATGAATTGGCGGACAAAGTCGGAATAAACAAAGCCAAATTCACGGAATGTCTGGATAGTGAAAAATATAAAGATGAAGTTCAAAAGGATATTGCTGACGGGGGCAAAGCGGGAGTCAGCGGTACTCCGGCATTCCTGATTAACGGTCAATTCATTTCCGGCGCGCAGCCTTTTAGTGTATTTGAACAGGTAATTGAAGCGGAACTTAACAAATAATTCCAAATGCTGAAAAAATTCATCCTAATGTTAGGCTTCACTTCCATATTTCTTCTGGCGGGCTGTCAGAGAGAGCCATCGAGATATGATGCTTTCGCGGATTGCCTTACTGAGAAAGGTATAAAAATGTATGGAACTGACAGTTGTCCATACTGTCAGAAGCAAAAAGAAATGCTTGATGGAGCCTTCGACAAAATAGATTACATCAATTGCGACATTAAATTACGGCAATGCCGGGAAACAAATATAACAGGTTACCCGACATGGATTTTGGCGAACGGCGAAAGACTGATCGGGAAACAACCGCTCGAAACTCTGGCCGACAAAACAAATTGTGAATTACCCGACATTAACCCGGATTTTAACGAATAATATTATGGTTTTTAACCGTGTTCAAAATTTGTATCATATAGGACGAGCCAAATGGTATGATCCGTTTAAAGGTTTATGGAATATTATTGTCGGCGAAAAATCGGAAAAGGCTTTACTGCAATTTCTTAAAGAAAACCTGAAAGAATCCGGTAATATTTTGGACATGGGTTGCGGGACGGGATTAAATTTGCAAACAATTATTAAACTTGATTTGCCTTTTAGGTGTTACAGAGGACTGGATTTTTCCGATAATATGCTGGATATAGCCAGACAAAAATTCAGCGGGAAAACAAATATTCAATTTGAAAAACGGGACTTAACCGATCTAAGCAATATGAATGAAAAATTCGATATTATTATCTGCACATGGGTAATCTCCCATTTGCCCGACCCCGTATTTTTTGTTAATCAAGCACAAAAATTTTTAAATAAAAACGGAAAGATGTTTCTTGTCTTTTTCGGCAAGCCGCAAAAATGGATAAACTTCTGGCTGGAACCTCTCGCGAAATATTTATTCATGTCAAAGCCGATCGAAAATGATAAAATAACGCAATTTAAAAATGTAACAAACAGGCATTTATACGCGTTCGGCATAACCGATTGCCTGGAAATAAAAATGCCCATTTAACCACACTATTATGACACGACCAACATTTATAAAATTTTTCATTATCTCCATTATTCTTGGTATCCTATCGGCTTCAGCCACCTCATTATTGATATTGAATTACCAAACTCCGACAGAAAATGAATTGATCAAAGACTTTTACAGGATAGAAACCGCTGTTCATGTCAGCCCTCATACCATTCGGAAAGAGATGTCCAAAGGTGAACAGAATTTTATTCTGGTGGATTTAAGAAGCCGGGAAGAATATGAAAAAGAGCATATTATCGGAGCTATTAATATCCCAGCCTACAAAGATCCGGATACCTCGGCTTACGGCGATAAGGAAAGAATTGTTATGGCTTTTTCCAAGCTCCCAAAAGACAAAGACATTATTGTGTATTGTTATAGCACAGCTTGCATGACGGGAAGAAAAATCGGTGCGATGCTTGCTGACAATGGTATATATGTTAAACACCTCGGGATAGGCTGGAACGAATGGCGTTATTACTGGAATTCATGGAATCATGAACATGAGTGGGAAAAAACGAATGTGGAAAATTATATACAGAGCGGAAAAGAGGCGGGCGAATACAATCAGGTTAATTCCGATTTTCACGAAGGATGTGATATTAATAACGAATTTGGCTGTTAAACAAATTTATATATTTTAAACATTCACAATTATGAAAAAAACAATAAATCTCGCAATTTCCGGCATGACCTGCGCTTCCTGCGTTCTGCATATTGAAAATGACCTCAAAGAATTAAAAGGTGTGGAAGATGCTGTCGTCAACCTGCCATTAAAAAGAGGAGACGTTACATTTGACCCTGATGAAATCGATATTCACGATATTCTCAATGCGGTGAAAAAATCCGGCTATAAGGCCGAATTAATGGGCAAACATGAAGGTCATCACATGGAAGGCGGCGATACGGAAGATCACGCCGGTCACGCGCAAGCCGAAAGCAAAAAACATATTCATGATCGATTGACTAAATTACTGGTGGCTTTGATCTTGAGTATCATCATACTGGCTCTCGGTTTTGTCTGGAAAATCGACCAGGGAATGAAAATAATGATGATCTTATCTTTGATTATCCTCTTATATAGCGGCAGGGAATTTTTTCAGCGCGGAATCCCCGACCTTTTAAAAGGTCGACCGGCAATGGATACCCTGGTTGTCCTGGGCGTGGGAGCCGCGTTCCTCTACTCCAGCTATATAGCCTTGTTTACGAAAATGGGCGAAGAATATTTTATGGATGTCGCGATTATCACAACCTTTATTCTTTTGGGACGATTTTTGGAAGCGAAAGCGAAAGGCAAAGCCGGCGATGCCATCCGAAAACTTCTCGAACTTTCGGCAAAAATAGCTCATCACATCGGTAAAGACGGAACGATTACAGACATACCGGCTGATCAGGTGAAAATAGCTGATTTACTCCGCGTAAAACCAGGTGAAAAAATACCAACCGACGGTGTCATCATTGAAGGAAGTCCCGCTATTGATGAATCCATGGTTACCGGCGAAAGCATCCCCGTCGACAAAGAGGAGGGTGATAAAGTAATAGGCGCCACTATAAACGGAAACACTTCTTTTATTCTCAAGGCAACAAAAATCGGCTCCGATACCGTTCTTTCACAGATCATAAAACTGGTTCAGGCAGCGCAAATGAGCAAAGCCCCCATCCAAAAGCTGGTCGATAAAGTCGCGGGCTATTTTGTCTGGGGCGTTATCGCGATTGGGGCAATTACTTTTTTAGCCTGGTCAATCTATAACGGAGGCGTGACAATCCAAGCCCTCATTCCGACCGTAGCGGTTCTAATCATTGCCTGCCCCTGTGCTCTCGGCTTGGCAACACCGATTTCCCTGGTTGTAGGATCCGGAAAAGGCGCGCAAATGGGAATACTGATAAAAAAGCCGGAGAGCCTGGAAAAAGCGCATAAAATCACCGCCATCGCGTTTGATAAAACCGGCACCATCACCAAAGGTCATCCCGAGGTTCAGGAATTTAAATTATTAAAGGGTAGTCAAAAAGAGGCTTTTGAAGTTGCCCTATCCCTGGAAGAACATTCAGAACACCCTCTGGCAAAAAGTATTGTTAACCATCTAAAAGGGTTGGATGTAAAAAACATTGAATCCGAAGTTAAGGAATTTAAAGCCATAACCGGACTTGGAGTGGAAGGCAAAATCGGAGGAATGATTTATCATTTTGGCAGCAGGAGATACATGGAGCAATTGGGCATACTACATCAAGACAGTGAGATTGAAATAAACAAAATGTATGATAAAGGCTATACGGTTCTTTGTCTTTCCAATGCTAAAGAAATCCTTGCACTATATGGCGTGCAGGACGGCATCAAAGAAAGCTCCGGAAATGCCATCGCGCTTTTACACAAACGTGGGATAAAAACCGTTATGATAACTGGAGATAACGAAAAAGTGGCCAATGCTATCGCGAAGGAAGTAGGCATCGATGAAGTCCATAGCGATGTAACACCTGATAAAAAAACTGAAATAATTAGCGACCTTCAGAAACAGGGTTATTTTGTAGCTATGGCGGGCGATGGAATAAACGATAGCCCCGCTATTGCCAAATCAGATGTCGGAATCGCCATGGGAACAGGAACTGATGTGGCTATTGAGACCGGTGATCTTGTACTGGTTAAGGGTGATCTTCAAAAAGCCGTGGAGGCCATTGAGCTTTCACGTGCCACATTACGAAATATTAAACAGAATTTGTTTTGGGCGTTTATCTATAACACTATTGGTATTCCGTTGGCGGCATTCGGGTTCTTAAGCCCCGCCTTTTCTGCCGGAGCAATGGCATTTTCGTCTGTATCGGTTGTGTTGAACGCTTTGAGATTGAAAAGATTTAAAGTAAAATTTTAATAGGTGTTTTGGGCTACTGGCATTCGCCCCTTAATTCCTCTGCCCTTCGTCTTAAATGGAAAAAAAAATCAACTCTTAAAAAAGATCCTAGCACATCAAAAAAGGAATTACCCAGTAAATTTGACATTGTTTTTTAAAGGTTTAGATTAGCTCGTTCCCATCCTCAATTTGACCGATATAGCTGGAATAGTATAATCCCATTCGTCATTTCGACCCGCATGAAGCAGGTGGGGAAGAAATCCCTTTGCCCACTATTTCCTTTAAAATAGGCAGTGATGATATTGTGTCATTTTATTATGGTTTAGCTATAACACCACTAGTGTCCCAAGAAAGTTAGAAG
>PFOK01000038.1 GCA_002792495.1 Candidatus Peregrinibacteria bacterium CG_4_10_14_0_2_um_filter_43_11
ATCGTCTTTCCTGTTCAGGAGGATTTGTTAAATAGCTAGCGATTTTATCTACCTGAGATAGGGCGTATTCTATGTCACGATCATCCCTAATTGTGGATTTCCATAAAAGAGCTACTTTCTCTGATTTGAGATATTCAAGGTAGGCAGTTAGTATTTCGAGTAATTTTTCGCGCTCTTTCGATGTGAATCGCCATGCGTGTGTTCGCATAGCGCTCTCACATGAACGCACCCATGCTACTACAGATTTGAAACCGTAAACCGGATGAATGGCGTTTTGGGTACCAAGGATTTTTTCCGGGACTACAGCAAGCAAGCAATGGGCGGATGCTTTTGCGTCTTGTGTATTTTGCCTGCCTTCCTCGTCATCTCCTTCGTACAAGTCTGTACGATCGGTTTTCATGTAGTACATCAAATGAGCCGCGTCCTCATCTTTTAAATTGGATAAATCGAATAACGCAAGAAGGTCGTTGTGTCGATGAAACCATAAATTACTATAAGGAACATTCATCCATCGACCTGGATGATATTCGTCATTTACATGACGCTCTGGTTCATTCTGAATGTTATATCGCATGTAGGCGAGAACAAAATCCTGTATGTCAGCACCTCGCGAAGCCAACGTAACCATCCGGCTCACCATTTCCTCCGGCAAAACGTCGCGAGCGATTTCCTCAAATGCCAGAGAGGGGCTTGCACTACCGCGCGCATCTCCTACGGCGGCTAAAAGGTTAAGAGCGACATCTTCCCTAGATAAAGAAACCTTTTTTCTTCCGTCGATTTTTCGTTCATTCGCGAGTTCCTTTGCCGCCTGTTGCAATTCCGGCGCATCGAACAAAACCATGTGGCGCAAAAGAATGGATTTAATTTCAGTAGCCTGCTGTAAAATGGATCTTTTACAATAAGCATCTACAATCGCAATTAAATCCGCTTCTATCAATTGTTTTAATTCGGGGTCAATAACCCGTGGGTATTTTTGAAGAATATGCGTTACGACCATCATGGCTTTTCTGTTTCTACTGAAATTGATCATCGGATCCATTTCATTGTAATCAATAATATAGTTTACTAAAACCGCATGAGCCGCGGCACTGTTTGTGTCTAATACAAATTCTGATAGAGCATCCCCCTCATCATCATACAGCCTCTCAATCACCATCGCCTCTACAAGAGGTAAATTACCAAGAGGGACTACTGGAACCATTTTATCAAGACCACGATAAGGCTTGCACCCCGATAATCCTTCGCTTTCCCCTTTTATTATCCTTATTTTCGTCGTGCTCACCGTTTTTCGCCATGCCCGCTCAAGTGCTCTGCCTTCTTCTGTAGCCGCGAACTCGGGATCTTTAAGTCGATCGGGGTTTAATTGTGGATATGCATTGAGTAATGCTTCCATTCCCATTAAAAATGAATCTCCGTCTCCGGGTTGTTCAAGAATTTCCAGTAATGGAGAGGTCTGCCAGTGACTATAACCATCTGGTGAATAGTCCCAATCTTCCGCATCAAATATATCCTGTAATACTTGTCTATCTGAAAAACCTTTCAATCCTTCCCCTTCGTCCCAGTAAGTGTAACTCGGACCTGTTTCAATTTCGCTTATTAGTTCCGCGATGACGGCTCGCACATGTTCCGCCGTAGCGGATTGGCGACCGGTATTCAGTCGCAATTGAACGGCTATGTGAAAGGCACGGCGAATATTTTCCGCCATGAATGTTCGTTTATTTTTAAAAAAATCACGCATAACAGGGGAATATTCAAGCGCTGTGCATGCGACGGCATGAATGGCCTGGGGGGTTAAAGACGCGGTGGATTCCCGAGCGGCAACTACATTTTTTATCAGATTTATTCCATCCATTATAAGCTCTAAATACGGGCTTATTCCTTGCTTTTCTTGCTCCACACCTGTGGCGTGTTGTACATCGGTCATATCAAAATAGTTTAAAAGGTAATTTTAGAAGGTTATTTTAGTATTTAAAATTGATATTGTCAATGTATTTTTTTTCGACTGTTTTTTGTTTCAATCCACAAGAAGGTATATTTGTCAGTGCGACAGTACACAGTGCGACAGTACACAGTGCGACAGTACACAGTGCGACAGTACACAGTGCACAGTGTTCAGTAGTTAATAGTTAATAGTTAATAGTTAGTAGTTAGTAGTTAATAGTTAGTAGTTAGTAGTTAGTTCTCTGTAGCACTGCGCACTAAATGAATTTGTAATTTGTAATTATCAAAGATGATTCATCGCATTGAAATTGCCACCAAAAAACAAGACGCGCGCGCGGGAACCTTTAAAAAAAGATTGCACGCGGATGGGTTTACCGGTGTACAAGAAGTATGGCTAACCGATGTTTATACCGTTGAGAAGGAATTGGATGATGGAGCGTTGCATCGCATCGCGGACACACTAACCAATCCCGTACTTCAATATTCCAAAATCAATGAACCTATTGCGCCGAAGCAATTTGATTACGCGCTGGAAATCGGGTTTTTGCCGGGAGTGACGGATAATGTGGCTCACACAGCCAAAGAAATTGTGGAAGATCTTTTAAAAGCGACTTTTAAGGAAAATGAAAAAGTATCGACCAGTCAGGTTTATTATTTTACGGGCGCCGGGCTGACAAAAGAACAGGTGGAACAGTTTGGGTTGATCAAGGCCAACACGCTGATTCAACGACTGAACATCAAGGATTTTGCAACGTTTCAAAAAGACGGAGGAATGGATAGAGTGATGCCTAAAGTAAAACTGGAAGCCGTGGAAACGATGGAAGTGGATCTACAACTTTCGGATGAAAAGCTGATCAAATTGGGTAAAGAAGGTGTGGAAGGATCCGAAGGACGTCGGGGGCCACTCGCACTTGATCTTCCTTCTCTTCATGTGATTCAGGATTATTACAAAAAAGAGGGACGAAAACCGACGGATGTGGAACTGGAATCCCTCGCACAAACATGGTCGGAACATTGCAAACACACGATTTTTGCCAACCCACTGGATGCCATTGAAGACGGACTTTACAAAGGGCTGATCAAACGCGCGACGAACGAAATCCGCAAACAAAAGGGCGAAAAAGATTTTTGCGTTTCGGTATTCACCGATAATGCCGGAGGCATTATTTTTGACGACAATTGGGTGGTGAGCGACAAAGCTGAAACGCATAATAGCCCCTCCGCATTGGATCCATTTGGAGGTTCTATTACAGGCATTGTTGGCGTGAACCGCGACGCGCTCGGGTTTGGGATGGGATCAAAACCGGTGGCGAATCGTTACGGCTTTTGTTTTTCGGATCCGCGAAAGCCGAGCGACTTGTATCGGGCCAAGGATCAAAAAAACCCGACACTACATCCCCGTAAAATCATGGATGGTGTGATTGCCGGCGTGAACGCTGGAGGCAATCAATCGGGTATTCCCACCCCACAAGGATTTATGATGTTTGAGGATCGGTATCGCGGTAAACCGCTTGTTTTTGTGGGAACGATTGGGATGATCCCCAAAACTCTTCACGGAAAACCGGCATGGGAAAAGGGGGCCAAGCCCGGTGACAATGTGGTGATGGTGGGAGGACGTGTGGGGCAAGATGGGATTCATGGCGCGACGTTTTCATCGGAGGCGATGGATTCCGGCAGTCCCGCTACCGCGGTACAGATTGGGGATCCTATCACTCAGAAAAAAATGAGTGATGCCATTGTCAAAGAAGCGCGTGAAATGGATTTGTACAACAGCATTACCGACAATGGCGCAGGAGGACTTTCGTGTTCGGTAGCCGAAATGGCCAAGGAGTGTGGCGGATGTGAAGTTGAACTGCATAAAGTGCCCCTCAAATACCCCAATTTGGAACCATGGAAAATTTGGATCAGTGAAAGTCAGGAACGGATGACCCTGGCAGTGCCCGATGAAAAATTGGACGCTTTTATGGCATTGATGAAAAAACGCGGTGTGGAAGCGACGGTGATCGGTAAGTTTACGGACAGCGGACGGTGCGTGGTGCGGTATCACGATACGATGGTGATGGACATGGAAATGAACTTTTTGCACAACGGACTGCCCAAGAAGATTTTGGAAAGTACTTATCAAAAACCCGTTCACGCGGAACCGGATTTTGAATGCCCCGAAGATCTGACAGACGTGATGACCCAAATGCTTAGTCGGCCAAACATCACCAGTCACGCGTTTATTTCACGTCAATACGATCACGAAGTACAGGCCGGTTCGGTAATAAAACCCCTGCAGGGCAAAGGCGAAGTGAATGGCGAAGCCGCTGTTGTCCGACCGCTTTTAACGTCGGATAAGGGGGTCGTGATTTCGCAGGGGTTGCACCCCACCTACAGCGATATCGATACGTATCACATGGCGGCGGCGAGCATTGATACTGCCATTCGCAATGCGGTTTCGGTGGGAGGTGATGTGGATATTATGGCACTGATGGATAATTTTTGCTGGTGTTCGTCGGAAGATCCGCAACGGTTGGGAGAATTGAAGGCGGCCGTTCAGGCGTGTTACGATGCCGCAACGATTTATGGCACTCCGTTTATTTCCGGCAAGGATTCGATGTTCAATGATTTTAAAGGCTACGACGCGGAGAATAATCCGATTAAAGTTTCCGTACCACCCACGTTGCTCATTTCGAGCCTGAGTGTGATTCCGGATATCCGAAAGAGCCTTTCACTCGATGTGAAAATCCCGGGGGACTTGGTGTATGTTCTTGGAACGACAAAAAATGAACTGGGCGCTTCCGAATACTTCGCGATGCGAAACACGATTGGAAACTCCGTTCCTAAAGTGGATGTGAAAAACGCGCTTGAGTTGTATCGTCAATTCTTCCAAGCCGTGCAGAATGAACTTTTTGCTTCGGCTATTACCGTGAACCTGGGGGGCTTGGGAATCGCTTTTGCCAAAATGGCCATTGCCGGAAAGTTGGGAATGGAAGTGGATTTGAGAGGCGTGAAACAGGAGGGAATAGAACGTGATGATGGTTTGCTTTTTTCGGAAAGTCAGAGCCGATTTGTGGTGACGATTGACCCGAAAAACCAGGAGGCTTTTGAAAAACATTTTGGTGATTTCTCGAGCCTGGTTGGTAAGATAACGGACTCCCCTACTTTTGCGATAGCGGGGATGAGTGGAAATACGATTGTAAAAACCGATGTGAATGCATTGCATGAAGCGTATCATTCAACATTTTTAAATTATTAATACGAACCAAAGGTCATTCGCCCACCTTTATTCTCATCCCGACTTACGCGAAGGGATCTCATGCCTGAAGGAGTGGGAATGACTAGGGTTAGATACCTCGGCTAGCGCTCGGTATGAGAAAAGGGGGAGGGATTGGGATATAATACCACCTTCATCCTAAAAATCGTACAAATCCTAACAAAAAAATATGGAACCAAAAGCACTTATCATCACCGGTTATGGCATCAACTGTGAAGAGGAAACCGCCTTTGTGTTTCAAAAATCCGGCGCGACTGCAGAGATCGTGCATGTGAACGATTTGATCGATGGCACGAAGGAAATGAATGACTATCAAATTCTGGCTATTCCCGGAGGATTCAGTTACGGCGACGACACCGGTTCGGGAAACGGAATGGCCAATCGGATCAACAATAACTTGGGCGAAAAAATCCTCGCCTTCGCCCGAGAAGATAAGTTGGCCATTGGGATTTGTAACGGTTTTCAGGTACTTGCGAATTTAGGGCTCGTGCCGGCATTGGATGGAAAATATGGACAAAGGCAAGCGGCACTGGATTGGAATGATTCCGCACGGTATCAGGATCGTTGGGTGTGGCTGAAACGGAAATCGGAAAAATGTGTGTGGACGAAGGGCATTGATTTGATTCACACGCCGATTGCGCACGGGGAAGGTAAATTTACCATGAATGAAGAGTTATTAAAGAAACTCGCTGACAACGATCAGATTGTTTTTCAGTATGTGCGCGAGGATGGCTCGCCGGCGAATGGTGAATTCCCTGTAAATCCGAACGGCTCCATAATGGACATTGCCGGTATTACCGACCCGAGCGGAAGGATTTTGGGAATGATGCCTCATCCCGAACGGTTCATGCACATGACGAACGAGGAAAACTGGACACTTAAAAAAGAACAGGCCAAGCGTGAAGGCAAAGCATTGCCGGAAGAAGGCGCAGGAATGCGATTGTTTAAAAATGCTGTGGCTTATTTTAGCTAGACGCTCCGGAACTATCGGGCAATCGCATGTCGACCTTTTTTTCGGATACTTCTGATATACTAACTTTCCAAAATAATTTCAAATTTAGGGGATAATAATCCGGCCAGTTGTCTTCCCATGATCTGAGATAAAACCTGTAATCCGGCCAATCCTTCTTCATCTGCTCCGGTGCCTCAAGCCCGGCCTCTTCGCTTGCAGCGCCGTAAATGGTTTTCAACCCCGCACAGAATGTATTTTTATGTTTATGGGGGATGCATTTCATGGTGTGCCTAACCTGATGGATGATACAGCGCTACACCTGTGCCTCGGGGAATACGGTACTGGACTGTATGGAAAATCTTATCATGGCAAAAAACGCACCGAAACCGATGAAAGCGGGGCATCTGATTAAAGCCAGTGCAAAACTGGAAATCACAATGCTTAAATTGAGGCTTCCGCTTGAACTAAAACTGGTGAATGAAACAAAGATATTCCAAACACAGGCGCAAACGGAGGAGATCGGGAGAATGCTAGGCGGTTGGATAAAATCCCTGCATAACCAATAGCCCTTAGCCGACGAACCAGCCCGAGATTATCATTCCGGTTCTTCGGGTTCGGATCGTTCACGTTGACGTTCCCGTTGTTCGGATTGAAGTTCGCGTTCCGGGCAGACCGTGCTACATGACGGGGAATTTCCGTACTCCTTATGCGGCCACAACCGCTCGGGAGGCATTGGTTTGCTTTTTTCAGCCCTTTATATAGAGCTATTCCCCGCTCAAACCTAAGGGTATATGGTTATTTTAAGTGATCTTTCAGGCTCCTTTTTTAATTCAGAGTCTTTTTGATGAAAGATCAGCTTCTCGGTAGCCTTGCCCCGCCGAAGTGGGGTAGGTGGCTGTTCACCGGTTGAGCTGATTTTAGAACAGTTGCGGAAAAGAACAAAGAAAAAATTCTAAGGAAAGATCAATATCCAAAGTTCAAGATTTCTTCAAGACCCTTAGCAGGCGCCGAACGCCGAGCCCAGGAACGCGGTACTGAGGACCGCGGTCGCACAGGCGGGCACGGACGAACCCGGGACAGACGTACGCGTACCGGACCCAGACGGGATTGTCTCCGGACTCACACCAGATTCCTCTCCACCCGTTATCCTGGAAAGATGGCACAAAGCCTTCGGAAGGCTGCACCACAGGCTTGCCTGTAAAGGCCTCAAAAGCGCGGATTTCTCCTTCATTACTGAGCATTTCATAACCCGTGGGAACTTGTCTTCCATCTTTTTCGGTGAAAAGGACAGCGTTACGAGTGTTCGGGTAATTCATATTCGTCAAAATCGGCCCGGAACCGCCATTGGCAATAAGGGGATTGCCCTGTTCATCCACGCCGAATAAAATTGCTCCTTCCTCCATGGCTTCCGCGCGATTTAAATCTTCGCCGTCATTTCCCAAAAGACGATCCCTCACCTCTCCCCAGAGACATATGGCTTTATCTGCGTCAGACCAGCGATCATATTGAGCTTCGTAGAAAGCAAGGCGAGGATTTTCAGGGGTCGCATCAGCTACAGCTTCACCTCCACCGACAAGAACGCCTGTGGTCTGAGCACGAGTTTGAATAGTGGCTATTTCTGCCGCACGCGTCTTAAGCAATGCATCAGGCGCTGCCCTTAGCGTTCTCAGGGCGGCATCAACCGCAGCTTGAGTTATTTTAGCCATAGGAAATTTTTTTAAGTTACTATCATTTTATCAATAAAAACTAGTTCTGTCAACACATTTTAGGCTCTTATAACAAGTTAATGGGTTTATGTTAAACTGGTATTATCTTTTATTTTTTAAGATAATACAAATATG
>PFOK01000146.1 GCA_002792495.1 Candidatus Peregrinibacteria bacterium CG_4_10_14_0_2_um_filter_43_11
TCCTTTACTCAGGCGAACCCAAGGGTTCTCATCCCAAAGCAAAAAACCAATTCACCGTAATCTTGATGAAGGTGAATGGTGCCCGTGGAGGGATTCGAACCCCCGACACCTGGTTCCGAAGACCAGTGCTCTATCCACTGAGCTACACGGGCATATTATAATGACTGTAAAATATAGAAACTTTATCCACTGCCTGTCCGACACATCCGCCTCAGGCGGAAAAGTCGGAAGCTCTACACGAACATACAAAAAGAAAACTTATCAGAGCAAAAACAAAAAGTCATTCTCAATATTAACGAATCCGTTTTTTCTCTTGCCAAAAAGTGAGCACAGGACTCGCAATAAAAATAGAAGAATACGTTCCCACAATAATTCCGATAATCAAAGCAAAAATAAAATGATGCAAAGAAGGAGCACCCCAAATGTAAAGCGCAACCAACGGAAACAAAGTAGAAATCGAAGTATTGATAGAACGGGTCATCGTTTGATTTAAACTGATATCCGCGATATCACCAAATGTGTCATCCCGGGATTGTTTTTTGAGATTCTCACGAATACGGTCAAAAACCACAATGGTATCATGAACTGAAAATCCGATAATGGTCAAAAGAGCCGTAATGAACAAAGAATCAATTTCGAATCTCATGATCGCGAAGAAGCCAACAGCGATGAGAACATCATGGATCAAAGCGAGGATCGCGCAAAACCCAAACCGCCACGCGCTAACCCTTTTAGGCACATGACGAAATGCGTAAGCGATGTAAAGCACAATGGCGATGAGCGCGACAGCAAGTGCCATCATGGCTTTTTGTTTTAAAGTAGCACCGATTTTTGGACCAATGGTTGTGAACCGCAGCATTTCAAAATTTCCATACTGTGCGTGAATAGCCTCACGGATTTGAGTCAATTCTTCCTCGGTAAGATCACGCGCGTGAATCAAATAAGTCCCCTCTCCGGTCACCGTGATCTGACTGACTGTTGAAGGCAATACCTGATCAATGGTCGCACTCAATTCCTGTGGAACAATAGTGGTAACCGAATCTTCAAATTGATATTCCATCAAAGAACCACCGGTAAAATCAATTCCCCAGTTGAGGATATGACCGGTTTCTATCTGATTTCTGACCATGGCACCAAAACCGATTAAAATGATTGCCAAAGAAATGGTGAGCCAAAGCTTTGTATATTTAATAAATTTGAATTGCATTTTGATTGAATTAAATAGGTAATAATTAGATATCGAGATTTTTCACACTCTTAGCGTGAGTTTGAATAAATTTACGACGAGGCAAAACCTCAGATCCCATCAGGGTATCAAAAATAGCATCCGCCATTTCCGCATCTTCTAAAGTAACACGCATCATGGTACGACGCTCGGGATCCATGGTCGTCTCCCACAACTGATCAGGATTCATCTCACCCAAACCTTTATAACGCTGAATACCAACACGAGTCGCCTTTGGCTTTGATGAATTTTCAGCCTCTTCCTCCGATTCCGCCATTCCGCCCTTATCCTCTTCAGAGTCATCAGACTGATCTTCGGATGCTTCATCAATTCCCCATTTTTTCAGAACAGTGAGTTTTTCCTCTTCGGTATAAACGTATTCCATTAATTTCCCCTTGGCCAATTTGTAAAGAGGCGGCTGAGCGATATAAATGTACCCCGACTCTATAAGAGGTTTAAAATAACGGAAAAAGAGTGTCAAAAGCAAAGTACGAATATGCGCTCCATCCACATCGGCATCAGTCATGATCACAATACGATGATAACGCAATCGGGAGATATCAAACGTTTCTCCTATCCCCACGCCCATGGCAATGATGAGCGATTTGATTTCGTTATTACCAAGCATTCTATCCAATCGAGCCTGTTCCACATTCAGAATCTTGCCGCGAAGCGGAAGAATGGCCTGATATTCACGGTTGCGTCCTTGTTTGGCACTACCACCGGCAGAATCGCCCTCCACAATGTAAAGTTCCGAATGCTCCGGATCTCGCGAGGAGCAATCCGCCAGCTTTCCCGGTAATGTCATTCCTTCAAGAGCCCCTTTTCGGAGCACTGTTTCGCGTGCCGCGCGGGAGGCCAATCGGGCACGAGCCGCCAACATGGCCTTAGCGATAATAACCCTACCCTCATTGGGGTTTTCCTCCAAATATTCACTCAATGTTTCGTTAAAAACGGTTTCAACCGCCTTGCGTACTTCCGGATTACCCAATTTTGCTTTCGTTTGCCCTTCAAACTGAGGATCGGGCAACTTGACGGAAATAACAGCCGTCAGCCCCTCACGAACGTCCTCATTCGTCATGTTATCGTCTTTTTCTTTCAAAAATCCTTTTGCACGCGCGTAAGCATTCAAAGAGCGAGTGAGCGCCGAACGAAAACCGGTCAAATGCATTCCCCCTTCAGGAGTGTGAATATTATTCGCGAAAGTGATGATGTTTTCGTTGTAAGTCCCGGTGTATTGAAAAGCGATCTCCATCATTGCCTCAGGCGTATCCCGCTCAATGTAAAATACCTCACTGGCTCTTTCTTTATTGTGATTCAAGTGATTGACATAAGAACGAATACCTCCCTCAAAATAAAAACTGTATTTATAGGTGTTCCCGGCGGCCACTTCCCCCTCATGTTTTCCGGAACGGCGATCTTCAAACGAAATAGTGACTCCTTTGGTCAAATAAGCCTGCTGACGTAATCGGGTAATAATGGTTGGGCTGTCAAAATCGATAGTTTCAAAAACCTTGGGATCCGGATAAAAGGTGACAGCCGTACCGGTGGATTTTGTTTCCCCGACAACCTCCAATGCACGAACGGGAGTTCCATGTTGATATTCCTGACGATAAATTTTCCCATCACGACGCACTTCGGCAATCAATTTAACGGAAAGAGCATTAACGACAGAAACCCCCACTCCATGAAGACCACCCGACACTTTATAACCGGAACTGTCACCACCAAACTTACCCCCGGCATGCAAGGTAGTCAAAACCGTTTCCAAAGCGGAAACTCCGGTATCTTTATGTTGATCAACAGGAATTCCACGACCGTTATCAGCAACAGTCAAACTTCCGTCTTCATTGATGGCAATAATGATTTTATCGGCATGCCCCGCCATAGCCTCATCAATAGAGTTGTCTACAACCTCCCAAATCAAATGATGCAACCCACGTACATCGGTAGTGCCAATGTACATACCGGGACGCTTACGAACAGGATCAAGCCCCTTAAGTACCTGAATTTGATCGGCGGAATAACTCTGATTTTTCGATTCCTGATCCTTTTTTTCAGAAGACATGTGCAATTGTATTTTAAATTTTAATGGAGGAGCTTTATTTTCCGTTTTGTGATACAACTCCATTTAAACAACCGGGAATTGAAGTCATACAAACGAACAAAAAAACACCTCCGACATTGTAAAGGAATCTTAAAGTGCCTGCAAGATGTTTATCTCAGGGGGATTCGAGGCGTTTTTTCGCGGCATCCAAATGCTTCATACCAAAACAACCGCAGTCGCAATTGGCTCTACATGCTAACAAGCCAATTGCCTCATTTATGAGACAACTCACATCTGAACTGAAGAAGAAGCTTGAGCCCCTTCAATGATCTGCCGAAATTCCGAAAAAGAGAGACTGTCCAATACACCTGTTTGCCCTTCAATGCTTATGTTTTTAATAAGACTGGATCTTAAATCAACCTCAAAATGAAGAATTTGTTCTCCCATCTCAAACCCGTTCACAGCAATGACAGAAAAAGGGAAAGAAGTGGAGATCTGATCAGACTGAAGAGAAATCTCCTGTTTTTTAAAAACATCAATGACCCACAAAACGATAAGCTTATTAAAATATGGTTCCGGAGAAACTTCTTTTTCAGACAAAAGCGAATGAGTCACCTCAACAAAAATATCACGTGCACTGTCATAAACACCATTCACCGTAAAAGGAAGTGTTTTAAGACCCAATTCTTTAAAACTGAATCGATCGGAAGTATCGGCAGGAGCCAAATCACTCTGTTTTAAAGAAAACCCGCGCGAAACGAGCTGTTGATAAGCCGATTCAAGAATGAACTTTTGCTGCTGAGCACGATCCATCACCTTCTGAATGGTAAAAATCAAATCAGCTAAAAAAATGGAAGACGGAAATTCAAGAGAAGAATCATACAAAACAAAATGAGTCACTTTTTTTTGATCCAAATTAAGGTCAAACTCCGCTTCATGCCCGGAAACCAAAACCCGACTCACATGAAAATCCGTAAAAACAGAGGTGCTCAAAGGCGTGATCTGATCCGCATTCGTCACATAAACCCCGGCCTGTTTTAACTGCTCATTCACCAACTGTAAAGCCAGATCACGCGTGGTGGACTGAGCGCGCAACGCTTCATCGTTTTGATTCCCGAATAGATCCAAAAAGAATGCTGAATCCGCGCCATTTTCAGAGAGTGATGAATACCCCTCGGACAAAACGCGCACCACATCGCCAAGCGCGAAATTCCCATTAAAATAAATCCCATTCACTTGAATGTTATAAACCGCATCCGCGTTAAAATCATACATACCGTCAAAAACAATCAAAGTTCCATCGGCCGCGTAATCCACAAGGCGAGCGTTCTTGATCAAAAAGACAGAAGGAAATTCAGGAGTGACCTGAACCGAATTAGAATCGATAACAATACGGGAGGCACCAAAACGCGTGACAATCCGGTCAACTCCTATGATAGAATCCCCGGAAGAAAGAAGGGTGTTGTCATCACTCAAAAAGGCCTCAAGATTTTCCGAAAGGGTTTTATCACGGGATTTCCATTCAAGGTATTCCCGAAATTTAGAAAGATCGATAGCTTCCGCCGCCCCATGCATTTCCCGCTCTGCAAAAGCGATTTTTTCACTGAGCAAATCAGCCTGCTGTAAAAAAAGATGAAGTGCTGTGTCACTCGCCTTAACGCGATTGTCTGCCAACAACGGATAAACCGGCTCTAAATAAGAGCCTGCCAGTGAATAACGGAAGTGAGCGATAAATGCAGCATCAAGACGCAATCGTTCTTCTGCCAACGTAAAAAGGGTTTCCTGGGGATGGGGAGAATATTCCAATCGCAAGCGCGTCATGTCTTCCATGGGAGTGAGCAGAGATTCGGGAATTTGATCCGCGTAAGCCAATAAAAAGCTGTGATACAGAACCGATTGATTTTCAAATTCATTAAAATCCGAAGCTATTTTTGAAGGTGTCCATTGTTTCAGCCACAAATTCGCGTAAACAAGCGCGCCATCAAAAACATGACGATCCATTTCACGACCGACATCATCAAGATAACTGCGTAAAAACACCACCGGCATCTGCGAAACAAAAACGGATCTTAAATAGCGCTGAACCGAAAAAGCGGATGAATGTGAATCAATCGAGCCAAGTGCATAAAACATTTCCTGAAAATAATTCCGTAAAAGAAGATCAGGAATCCGTTTTTTAAGAGAATCGATTTCACTCAAAAAAACTTCGGTATCAGAAAAATCAGGATCGGCTTTAACATGATTCACCAAATAATTCATTTTGTTCTGAAGACTCAAAAAAACAAAACGGACTTTGGATTCCGGAGTCCAAGCCAAACGATGCGCCAACGAAAAATAATAATCACGGAAAAAATAAGAAATACCTGAGGGAACAAAATAATCGACAACACGCTCATCGACAACATATTTTTCACCGGAAGATACCCCAAAAATAGAGGTCAAATGAAGCTCTTTTTTGAGCTTGGAAACCTGTAATCGCGCGTAGTCTTCAGTCAGCTGGCTGTCGGAAAAAGAAACCTGATGCCGAAAAGGAATAAAGAAATGAGCCAAATCCGCTTGCTCTCCCCGTAAAGTCAAATCGATTCCGCCCGATACGGCCGCAATCCGACTCATGGCATCGGTGTAAGCATAAGAACCCGAAGAATGAACAAAGGTGGTAGCCGCTCGCGGAGTTTCAATGCGAATCGGCAATTGAGCATCCACCAAAACTTCGCCGGAAACCAAAGAAAAAACCAAACGGGGCGACGGAGAATAAGGCATAAACGCCTGCTCCGTAAAATGATTTTTGGTAAATACAACCGTCGTATCAGAATCAAGACGCATCATCCCCTCATCGATAAGGATCTGCGCTTCACTCCCCGGACCGGTTTGTATACGGGATCCGGCAAACAAAAGTTGCCCCGAAGAAGCCGGAACAAAATCGGAATCAAAAAGAGACTGGACTTGCACGGACTGTCCCTCTTCAAAAACCAAGTGAGGAGTGATCGAATTCAATGACTCCACCTGTTTTTGACCATAAAATAAAGCTGAAAAAAGAGTGATGTTCACCAAAAGCACCACAAGGCTGAAAAGCAGGATCTTTCCGGAAAACCGGGGAGCTTCGTTCATGTCGTACTCAGTTTCCATAATTAAAGTTATCTTTAAATTATACCAAATTTCGGCTTAAAATTCAAGGGATTAATCGTGAATAACGATGCAACAGGATCACGAGATTTTTACTTGACTAATAATTAATATTATTTTAAAATTATCTTATATTTTGCCCCCCATGACATCTAAATTTACCAGCGCGATCATTGAAGAGCGATTCATTGAAGGAAGATATCCGCCAGACCCTTTGCGCGAACGGTTATTTGAAGTGATTGCGGAACGAGACAAAATCCGTTTGGTTTTGGATCCTTCCCAAGGATCCGAAGGCCACTGCTATTTGACCGATTCGTCCAGCGTCAAGCAAAGTGTTCAAAACAACATCCGTGAACCTTATCGCAAAGATCGCCCTCTTTCCGGAAGGGATAGCTATGAATCAGAATGGGACATAAGGCCGGGATCACTCCCTCTTATTTTAGACGCGTATCGTCGATTTGCCAAAAAAGAGGAATTATCCGTTCTGGATACGGGTTGCGGACACGGACAGCCTTTGGCAACATTATTCAGGCAATGCCCCTGGATAGACCAAAAACACTCTGCAGGATTGACCCTACCGAACCTCCGAGAGGATTCAAAGAAAAGTCTAACACCAGATACCGTTGATCCGGATGCCGCGGAAAATATTATTTTCGCCAATTTCGCGCATCTGACCGCGAGACCGGAACAACGTTTTGATGTCTCTCTGGATATTTTTGGCGTGGCATATTATCACCCCATGAATCGTGATTACGGAATGAACACAGATACCGGAAAATCAGTTGTAGTGGAGTATGATGATTGTTTTGGAATATTGCAGCGACTAAACTGTATCAAAATAGGCGGATTACTTTGGGGGAATAGGACTCATCCAAAAAATCACGTTATTAAAGTTTTACTGAAATGGGGAATTCTAACCCCCTTCAAAGAGGCTTACAAATATTCTCTCGCCCCTTCCCCGGAAGATGCCATACAGCCTTTCATCCTCCTCCGTCGTCCCACCCTAGAAGAAATTCAGAAATTATTGGGAATTATAAACGATTTTTATTACACAGACAGTATCCTACGTCCCATGAAGTGGGAAGAGCAGAACCAATTATAGTAAAGATCCTTACGCCCCCTAAGACCCTTGACATATAAGAATGTTTATGCAAGCATAAGGAAAGTGAAGCATCGGTCTTAACAATAAGCTATTTCTTGAGAAAGGTCTTTTTTATGGTAAGCAAAAACCTTAAAAAACAGCTTCAAATGAACGAAAAAATATCATTTTAGATTGACATCTTATATAAAAAATTATATAATAACTTAACAAAACATCACCATGACCAAAGATCTAATACCATCGAGAGATAACGAAGCGGAAAACCTTGA
>PFOK01000102.1 GCA_002792495.1 Candidatus Peregrinibacteria bacterium CG_4_10_14_0_2_um_filter_43_11
TACAGTGGCTTTGTGATGCTGGGAATGATCGCTTTGTTGCTAAAAGTTTTATGTTAACACTACCTAGCAATAAGATAAATGGAAACATAGCAGAACCACTACAGAGACGTGTTCCTTAAAATAGCTTCAACCCATTTGAATGTATGAAAAAGATATAAGGCAATGGGGGTTTGGGGGCAAACGGGCGTTCTATAAAAAAATGAAGGGTACAACGCTGAATTACGCCTCGTGAGCCCCCAAACAAGATGTGAGCAAACCGTTCTGAAGTGAAAGGTTTTTAAAAAAACCTGAAACAGAAGACTTCGGTATGAAAAAAATACGAAAATGAAATGAAGTATTTTTAATAGCCGGAGAGGTTTGCCCTACTGGAGTTTTGCGCAACTTTTGCGATCAAAAGTGGCTAAAAAAAGACTTTCCAAAATAGCATCTGTGAACATTTATAACGTGCAGAGTGGAAGAAACATTCAATCTAACTTTACTGGATGGTTCGCATAAGGATTGTTATGGGGGTTTTTCATTGACAAATCTCATTTTTTAATATATTTTGACACACTCTATAAAGACCTTCCCGTTTCTAATTTATTTTAGCCATGAGAACGTCTTTTTTTGTCATTACCACCCTGATCGGTTTTCTTGCGGGAGTCCTCCTTTATTTGGTCATGCAGCCGCCTTTGAATTGGCTTTTTTGTATAAATTTTTTGTTCATACCTCTTTTTCTTAGTTTCAGATTCAAAAAACCATTATTCTGTATACTTTTTTTGTTCATAATTTCACTCGGGCTTGGTTTAACACGTGCCACCTTTTGTGAGCATTTTCCGACGCCTTTGGATGTGGATTTTTACAATGAGCAAAGGATGGAATTAGAAGGTGTGATTACCGAAGTCGATATTCGTCGGGATCAGGCGAAATATCGGGTAAAGGTTAAAAATTATTCGCTCCAAGATGGCACTTCGGTGAGTGGTGGTATTTTGATTTCGCTCCTCAAATACCCTCAATATCATTATGGAGACCGCATCCGTATTTATGGGGAGCTTAAAACGCCGGTGGAATTCGACGGCTTTTCTTACAAAAACTATTTGAGTCGATACGATCTTTATTCGGTCATGTATGAACCGCGTGTCACTTTTATTACCTCAGGAGAAGGGAGTTTTTTTTGGAGCGGTATGACGATTTTTCAGAATACGTTTATGGAACGCATCAATCGGATCTTCCCTGAGCCTTATGCCAGTTTTGAAGCGGGATTGCTCATTGGCGCGCGCAAGGGGATTCCGCCCGATCTAATGGAGCAATTCAACATCACAGGGCTCACGCACATCATTGCCATTAGCGGGTATAACATCACTATCATCATTGTTTTTGTGTTATGGATGCTCAAAGGATTGTCACGGCGTATGGGGTTTGTGGTCGCGATCGGTGCCATTGTTCTTTTTACCATTTTCGTCGGAGCCAGCCCAGCGGTGGTTCGTGCCAGCATTATGGGAATTTTAGGCCTTGCTGCCCTCAATTACGGACGACAAAGCAATATTCATATTACCATTTTATTTACCGCGTTTTTGATGATTTTGTGGAATCCAAAAATTTTGTGGTGGGACGTGGGATTCCAGCTTTCTTTCATGGCGGTGATGGGGCTTATTTATGCGGCGCCTTTGTTTGAAAAAATTTCCAAAAAACTCCCCGAAGCCTTTGGGGTGCGTGAGGCGATCACCATGACGATTTCGGCACAGGTTATGGCGTTACCGGTGATTATTTTTAATTTCGAGAGATTGTCACTTATTTCGCCCATCTCCAACCTTCTTGTTTCTTTCGCGATTCCGCCGGCCATGTTGTTTGGGTTTGTGGCGGTGATCTTTTCCTTCGTTTTTTACCCGCTTAGTATGTTGTTCGGCTATCTGGCATGGGGAGTGTTGTCTTATATCATCAAAGTCATCGAATGGACCTCTCAAATTCCGTATGCCAGTGTGGATTTGCCGGGTATGCGTTTGTGGATGCTATTTGGGTATTACATCGCCCTGATTTTGTTTTTGATATGGGTTTACAAAAGGAGGAAATTAAAAATGAATGGGTAATTGTGGGGACGCGCCATGACGCGCCCGTACCGTTTATTTTCCTGCATTCCTTTTGTAATCCTCCAATATTCGTCGCAATGATTCTGTGAGTGGTGGCATGTGCACCCCTAGTTCTTCACGTTTGTCGGTACTTAACACACAATTGGATCGTCGTATACAAAGGGCGTCTTCTTCCTCCTTGGGCATCAGGTTGATTTGAAAATTAGGATCCACGATTTCTTTGTACATCGTCATGATTTCCTCATGGTTCATCGCGCCGATGTTTGTCATGTTAAAAATGCCTTTCTGACCCATTTCGATCAGCTTCATGGAGGCCGGAATGAAATCTTCGATCACGGTGCAGGAGTTGCGCTTATTGATCATTTTGGGGTATTTGAGCATTTTATCGATCAGGTTTTTGGGATGAGGCCGTCCTAAAATCGGGATGCGAACACGCAATTGCAATACGTTTGAAAATTCCTTTAATGCTTTTTCAGAAAGCACGCGTGAACGACTATAGAGTGATCCGAAAAAATCAGGTTCATCGTTTTCTTTGTATCCTCCTTCCGGTTCGCCGTTATACACACAGCCACTACTGAGTTGCGCCATATAAACTCCCATCCCGTTGGCGATGGAGGCGATGTTGATGCTTCCAGCGACGTTGATGCTCAGTGTTTCGATGGGATTTGTCTCACACCAGTCCACATTCGGTTTTCCGGTTACTCCTGTTGCGTTCATGACCATGTCCGGTTTTGCTTCCTCGAATAATGCTTTGACTTGGTTGTAATCCCTAATTTCAATGCGTTTTGCAATGACTTCAAAACCCGCTTCCCCGAAGGCTTTCAGAAAATGAGAGCCAATAAACCCCGTGTGACCAAAAAGTAGAATCTTTTTCATAATATAATAAATTGACTTTTAAAAACAACAACCTTAATATATCAGGGTTGTTTTTTTAAAACAACGTTAATCTGTGGGTCAGTAGCTCAGTTGGTAGAGCAGTAGCCTTTTAAGCTATTGGTCCCGGGTTCGAGTCCCGGCTGACCCACCACAAAAAAGCTCTCCAATCGGGGTCTTTTCTGTTGATATGTGACTATGGCATTATCCAAAGGGCGCACAGGGGAATTTTTTATCATGACAGAAGCTTTGCTGTATGCCCTTTTTCCCATTCTGATTGTTCATACCACCAAACTCATGCCGCCGATTCTGTTTGCGGCTTCTAGTACCTTATTTTCCGCGTTGGTTTTGTTTGTTTATTTGGTTGTCAAAAAACAGATTCGAACCCTTTATAATCCAAAAGCCTTCAAATATATCCTTGGCGTAACCCTGTTTATCGTCATCATCCCTTCGGTTCTTATCTACTTTGGGGCGAGCCATACTTCGGGCGTGAACACGGCTATTTTATTGCAAACGGAAATTCTATTCACGTTTCTTATCGTTGGCGTTTTTACTCGTGAGCGGATCACTTTAAAAAAAATATCCGGTGCGTTACTGGTTGCTTTTGGGGCGGTCATTATTTTGTACAACGGTGATTTTTCAGTCAATTCGGCGGATTTACTCATCATTGCGGGGGCTGCATTTTACCCCTTGGGGAATATTTGTGCCAAAAAAGCGCTTGAGCTCGCTACACCCGTTGCTATTTTATTCATTCGTGCTTTCGTGGGTGGCAATATTTTGCTGTTGATCAGTTTGTTGTTCGAAAATTACACACTATCCGTATCACATTATATTTCTGACAATTTTCTTTTTTTGGCCGCGAACGGCGTTTTTATCTACTGCGTTTCAAAGCTGTTATGGTATGAGGGTCTAAAACGAATGGACATCACAAAAGCCATTCCGCTCGGTATGACATATCCCGCCTTTAGTCTTGTGTACGCTTATTTTCTTTTGCGTGAAATACCGACTTTTTATCAATTGCTGGGGTTTATTGTTATTTTTTCGGGGGTTTTCTTCCTCATCAAAAAAGGAAAAAAGACAATTGAGTTAACCATTTAACAGTCACTCAAATTTATTCGTTTTCTTCGCTTCCAATAAAGCTCGACACCACAAACGTGATGGCAGGCAGGGCGAACCACACGTTGTAATTGTTGATCATCAAGCGAACGAGTTCCGATTGACGGTAAATTCCTAAAACCGCTTCGTTGATGACCATGCCGCCCTCCTGTACCAGAGAAGCTCCGGAAGCGTAAATAAGGATGGTGCTTGTGATGAGGCCGGCACTCAATATTCCATAGGTCATCATCAGTATCAAATTCAGAACTGTGGAATTGTTTCGGTCCGCGTTGATTTCGAAGCGTCCGCGTGTGGTGATCAATACGATAGTGAATACAAAAATGACGATTTTAAGAATGATGAGAGAACTTGGGCTCGCGGAAAGGACGTGAACGATCGGGGTGTCTCCCAGCAAATAACGTTGAATCAAATTGCCTATACCGTCCGCTGTCAGAATGGCAATATAGCTACTGATGATGATTTTGAGTGTTTGGCTTCGACCAATAATAAAACTGTACGCGATGATGACCGCGAAGAATACAATTACGAATAAGTCCCAGCTCAGATTGATTTCCATCTTTATTTTTTATTTGACGCTATTATACGCTTCTGCGGAATGAGTGGCAAATTTTTTAGTAAAAATGCATCCCCTGATTGGCAGATAGGAAATGGTGTCACCAGGTGGATTTGCCTGCCCGCCTTTGGAGGGATCCACCGATCCGCCTTAGGTGGACTTATGAGTCCTATAATCTGAAAAATTGGTGTCACCAGGTGGATTTGCCTGCCCGCCTTTGGAGGGATCCACCGATCCGCCTTAGGCGGACTTATGAGTCCTATAATCTGAAAAATTGGTGTCACCAGGTGGATTTGAACCACCGACCTCAGGCTTATGAGTCCTGCGCTCTAACCAGCTGAGCTATGGTGACACATAAAATGCCCAAATAATTTAACGTTTTTTTAGGGTTACGGCAAGGTTTTTTATAGAATGGCGTTCAGCCCGTACCCAATTGCTATCATCCCTAGTCCGACAATGCCAAAAAACAAGACTAGCAGTTTGGGTTTCATCACTTTTTTTAGCATGACCGCCTCCGGGAATGAGAGGCCGACCACTCCCATCATAAAGGCCAGGGCGGTTCCGAGAGGAATACCTTTTTCAACCAGCGACTGAAGGATAGGAATCACGCTACTGGCGTTGGCGTACATGGGGATGGCGAGAATTACGGCGACGGGAACGGCAAAAGTATTGTTGGAAAGATGTTGTTCAAAAAATCCGTTCGGTACATAGCCGTGTACAATAGCGCCAATGCCCACGCCGATGATGATGTATTTCCAGATTTTCCGAAAAATACGGAAGGCCATTTTTGACGCTTTTTTCAGGTTTTCCTGAAATGATTTCTTGTCGTTGCCCGATTCTGATTTTACGCTTTCTTGTAGGACATACGGTTCGATGTATTTTTCGAGTTTCATTTTTCCTAAAACAAAACCGCCAATCATGCCGATCATTATTCCGGAGGCTAAATAAATCAGAGTCACTTTCCATCCGAAAATGCCGATAAAAAGCGCGATGGCCACTTCATTGATCAACGGAGATGTGATCAAAAAGGCCAGGGTGATTCCGAGGGGGATTCCGGCCTCCAAAAAACCGATGAAAAGAGGAATGGAGGAACAGGAACAAAATGGGGTGATGGTGCCAAAGAGCGTTGCCAAAAAATAATCCGCTCCATAGAATTTTCGGGATGTTAAAAAATTCCTCAATCTCGCGATCGGCAAATAACAACGCAGTAATCCCATCGCATGAGTGATGATGAGCAGTAAGATCAGGATTTTTACCGTGTCTTCCGCAAAAAAATAAGCCGCATTGAACGCCGGGGTTTCGGGTGTTAGGCGGAGTAGTGTGATGAGTATCCAGTTGATCATTTGAAAAGGTTAGTTGCAGTTTACATTATATCAAAAATACAGGCGAGACGTTTCCGTCTCGCCTGCAAGGTTTAAATACAAAAGATTATTTCTTTCTCCATGTCCAAATTTTTTTGGTGGCGACCCATGCGAATTTGAGCAGGAACATGGAAATAAAGAAGTAAACCGCTACCTGGGCAAGTCGTACCAGATAAGTGACCATATTGACAGTGACTCCCTGAATAGAGGCGTTTATGTTGCGCACCATTGCTTTGAGTTCGTACGTCCAGGTGTTTTTGATGTTTTTCCAGTCCAAGATGAGGTCTTTGTAGATATTGACATTGAAGAAACTGTAATTGAGTCGATCGAGCTGATCGTTTTTACTTTGTTTGTACCTGTCCATTTCTTCTTTGACCTGAATGCGTTGTGTGCTGAGCCGTTCGATCAGGTTCAGTTTGCTGTCGATGATTTTTGCAAGGCTTTCCACATCTTGTTTGTTGGTGGCGAGACGTGTGACTTCATCGTACGCTTTTTGAGATTTGGTGAGTGAGTCTTCGATCGATGCCAATTTGTTTTCCAAAATTTCAAGTTGTTTGTCGTATTGTTCTACCATCCCCTTAATGGTTTGAGTATTGGCATTCATATCTTCCGGCTTCATGGTTTTGAGTAGCACGATTATTTCAGCTTCATTTTCTTTTTTAACCTTGAAGCTGTAATAACAATTGTTTTCGTTCTCGTTTGCGGTTTCAAAAATCACTTCGGGGCGGCTTTTTAGATCCGCGATCTGTTCACATACTCTTTCGAGTTTTCGGGTTTTTATGGTCGCGTTGTAGGTTTTAACTTCATAATTTTCCGCGTCATCCCCGGTGGGTGCCTGAGGACTAGGAGCTATTTCCGGTGAATAAACAGCATCTTGCGTCATCATACGTCCTCCGGTTGAGCTCTTTTCACTCATCATATAGGGTGGCTCAGAATAGGATGTGTTGTAACTTCCGCCATTAAAAATCGTTCGAACGGCGAAAGACAAAAGCCCCACCACAATAGAAAGTACGATGATGCCTAAAAAGATCACGCCGATTACTTTTGCGATGGATTTGGCGGACCAATCGAAGTCTTTAAAAAAGTTTTGCATGTTGTTTCTGGTTAAAAGAACATTTTCCATTGTCTCGCATTTTGGATTCTGATTCAATAGATTTTAATGCGTTTTTTAAGCTTCATTCGTGCTGAAGAACTTGATTTTATGAGTAGTTATGACTACCATAGAACTAATTTAACTCTATCTCATGTCTCTTAATATCAGTTGTAGCGCAAAATACTTCAAGGTGGGGAATCGAAATTTTGATAAAATCACTCAGGAGTACGATCCTCCTTGTTATTGGTTTCGTCTTAAGGTTTCCGCAAAAAGTGTGGCGCATAAAAAATGTATTGGTCATGTGACCCGATTGTGGCACGCGAACGGCAGGCTTGTGAAAGGTTTTGACCCTTTGGTGATGTTTTGGGTCAATGAGCCTCCTGTCAATCAACAGCGCGCAGAAAGTCTTTCTCAGGAACATTATAAAGTGGATATCGCGCCGGGAAGTTTTGAGATTGCCGGGCTTATGCACATCAAACTTCCTAGTATTTCATCCTTTAAATTCAGGCTTGTAGAGACCCGGGAATATTTTTTGCGCTTTTTCCGTTGTAAATTTCCAGGTGA
>PFOK01000049.1:0-1039 GCA_002792495.1 Candidatus Peregrinibacteria bacterium CG_4_10_14_0_2_um_filter_43_11
GGCCAATTTTGACGGATCACAATTAGACTCCAGCTCCGCGAAACTCGCAAAGGCGTGCAATTGATCAGAAGGAGTGGTTAATATTTCTAGTGTCTTTTCTTCAGTGTGGTAAATCCGTCGATGCCGGTTGAAATGAAAAAATAATGGAAGACGTGCTTCGTAGCTACCTAACTTATGGCGAACCCCAATGAGCCCCCGATAACTCACTCCCGGTAATATTCCCGATGCCTGAAAGTAGTTTAAGTATTGTACGGCTTTTATTCTTTGTCTTTCAATAGCCTCATTCAGTTCAGCTAATTTCACTTTCATCTGTTTCTCTATCTGTTTTTTTTCGATTGATTGACTCGGAGCATTGTACTTCTTAACCATCTGTTTATATTCCCCATAAACTTCTCGTACTTCCACCCCGGCGTAATCCGGATCTTCTAGATAATCACTTACAAACCAACCGCTATCCACATCTTTGCCAGCCACTAAATTTTTATGATTCCTAAATAAGTGGTCTTCATATGCTTCATCCAGATTGGAATAAACGGAGCTCAAATCCGGTCTGCCAAAAACAGCCTCTATCTGGTTTTTTCTGTCTTTTTCTTCTTTACGCCTGAACCATTCCTGTGGAACGAGCACATGAAGTTTTTCTGAGGTAATTCCTGCTTCGTTAAAAGCAATCAGCCATTCCGAAAAGTTATTCGGAATATTGCTTGAACGCTTTACCACCGACATAAAAATGTCATGAAATTGAGGATCATTAAACTGAGTATAATCAACCTGCTCACCAAGGTCTTTCTTGAGGTCGAAGGCATATTGAGTGTAATACCGTCTGCACTCTTTTTCCCACCACTGTTTTTGCGCTTCTATATCTAGCATCTTTTCTAACTCCACGGCAGAATCCAATATCTTTTTTGGATACAAAACTTCCCATTCTTTTATGCTCAGCAAACCCACTCCTCTTATCTTATCAAAGGCGGTCATCCACCCAGAAAAATCATTTGGAATGTAATTGGCCGGTGTGTTTTTAGGGTCATCCGACTCCAAAACC
>PFOK01000049.1:1067-7627 GCA_002792495.1 Candidatus Peregrinibacteria bacterium CG_4_10_14_0_2_um_filter_43_11
GCATTGTCGTCTGATACTTGCGCGTATTATGAGGAAAAACCCCATCAGAGATGTCTTCGGTGAGACCTAAATCAAGATAATGTGACCGGATGCCTGTTAAATACGCTTCATTGTATTTCGAGTAGATATCATCTATTTTTTTCAGATTTTCTCTGATCAGCGGAGGTAAAATCACATCGATTTCATCCGCGTCCAGAGCGGCTTCGCGAAAGACAGCTTCCCATTCACCTAGAGTGATGGGGAATTGAAAATCCTGATTTTCATTCTCTTTATTTTTTATATGAGCGTCAACTTTTTCGAAAACCTTCCGAAAATTCTGTGTGTCCAATTGACTTGGAATTCCAAGCCCCCCGCTTAAAAAAGATAAATAATCGTTTTTTGCTGAATCTCCAGCGACTTCCGGTGATTCTATAACTGCCGGTGCCGGTGCGATCTCCCCTCCGGCCGGTTGGGTTGGGGCTGGTGTGGCTGCTACCCCATCCTCCGAATTATTTGCTTCATTTATTTTAACTAAATATTTTGTTGTTTCATTATAACTATTCCGCTTTGCATCACTCGCTCCTTCATAACTAATATAGTTTTCCAGCGACGCTTTTTGCGCATCATCAAGCCCGACATTCATCCATATGTATGATACCAAAGCATTCACCGCGTAAGCCCCCATATAGCCATCAATGGCGGTCATAGGGTGAGTAAAACCCCCTTCCTTAAGCTCATAGGAAAACCCTGTTTGCTCCTCAAAAAGATCATCCAGTGCCATCTGGAGTGCGCAGATGTAGGGCTGAGCTTTTTCAAAAGTGGTCTGATTTGGATCTTCTCCATCTTCGGCAAAAAAGATGTTGTAAAAATCAATGCTCCATTGCTTTGCGGCATCTGTGCCTACAGTAAAGGTGCTGTGATCCTTATAAAAATCGACTAAAACCTGTAATTTTTGTGAATTTCCCAGGGATTCTTTTAGTTTTTTTTTCACACTTTCCCTCATTTTTTCCGCCTTTCCACGAAAACTCGGGCCTACTTTCAGTGACGCTAATTGTGCTGTTTGTGCTGTTTGTGCCGATGCCGATTGATCCTTCACTACCGCTCTAAGATCCTCAAAATCCATCAAAGGAGCTGTGATATCCTCCAAGGTACGCCCCGGTTCACCACGGTAAACAAGTCGATTGGCTGAAAACGGATGGTAAGAATAATGTGCGTTCATGTTTTTGTGTTTATGTCGAGGGCAACGTTCCCCTCTTAAAATGATCTGGTTATTATAGCACAAATGAGGTGGAAAAGCAAATTGCAATTACGGAATTTCCCGTTTATAATTCGACCTACCTAAAAAAGGGGATTTGTGGGATTTGGGGGATGATATCCAACCATTTTGTAGAGACGTAAAATTTTGCGTCTCTACAAACCAAAAATTCCACTCATTCCTCAAATCCAACCTGTATGATCCAACGTGACGACCGCATCATCACCCAAAAAGAAAGCTCGGAGGACTCCTCTGTTTTTGACATGGCACTACGCCCGAAAAGCTTTGATGAATATGTGGGTCAAAGCGACATCAAGATGAATTTGGGGGTTTCTTTGCAGGCGGCTCAAAAACGCGGTGAACCGGTGGAGCACATTTTGCTTTACGGCCCCCCGGGATTGGGAAAGACGACTCTGGCAAACATCATCGCGCGGGAGATGGGTGTGAATATCAAAACCACCTCGGGGCCGGCGATTGAAAAACAAGGTGATTTGGCTTCCATTTTAACAAATCTCAAACCGAACGACATTCTGTTCATCGATGAAATCCACCGCCTAAAAACGCAGATTGAGGAAGTGCTGTATAGCGCGATGGAAGATTACGCGCTGGATATCATCATCGGCAAAGGGCCCGGAGCACGCTCCATGCGTTTGGATTTACCGCCCTTCACGCTGATCGGCGCGACGACGAAAGCGGGGTCTCTTTCTTCGCCTCTACGTGACCGTTTTGGCCATATTTATAAACTCGATTTTTATACGGATGAAGAAATACAAAAAATCATTCAACGTTCCGCGCATCTTTTAAAAATCGGCATTGCCGATGACGCGGCGCTGAAAATTGCCGGATGTTCACGCAAGACCCCACGAATCGCCAATCGTCTGCTCAAACGGATTCGCGACTTTGCATCGGTGGAAGATTACGGTAAAATTGACCTCCCCTTTACGGAAAAATGCCTGCACACGATCGGAGTGGATTTGCTGGGGCTCGATAAAGTGGATCGGAAAATCCTGATCACGATCATCGAAAAATTCAATGGCGGACCGGTGGGGGTGAGCGCCATTGCCGCCGCTACCGCGGAAGAAACGGAAACGATTGAAGATTTTTATGAACCTTACTTGCTTCAGATCGGCTTTTTGGACAGAACTCAACGCGGACGGGTAGTCACAACGAATGCTTACACTCACCTGAAAATCGAATTCCCGGAAAATCAAAATGCCTTATTTTAATTCAAGATTCAAGATTAGAAAATTCAAAATTAATCTTAAAATCTTGAATTTTGAATTTTGAATGAAACAACATGGACCATTTGGAAGAGATTAAATCAAAGATGAGCATTGAGGAGCTGGTTGGCGGCTATGTTCAGCTCAAAAAAGCCGGACGCAGTCTGAAAGGATTGTGCCCTTTTCATAACGAAAAAACGCCCAGTTTCGTGGTCAGTCCCGACAAAGAAATCGCCTATTGTTTCGGCTGTCATCAGGGCGGAGATATTTTTAAATTCGTTCAGCTGGCAGAAAACTGTGATTTTAACGAGGCGGTAAAAATCCTGGCGGAAAAAACACATGTTGCGTTACCACGGGCGTTACCACGCCTTCAGAACAAGCGGTTGAATGTGATTGCAATCAATCGGGAGGCCTCCACTTTTTTTACCGAACAGCTTTATAAACACGCCGCGGAAAAAAACTATTTTTTAGAGCGGGGGCTGACCGAAGAAACGATCCGTCATTTTCAGCTCGGGTATGCCCCGGATTCTTTTTCCGCCATCAAAGACCATTTGACCAAACAATTCCCCGAGTCGGAATTGATAGAAGCGGGAATTTTAAGTCAGCGTTCGATTGCCGACAAACATTCTTACGATCGCTTTCGTAAACGTTTGATTTTCCCTATTTTTGATCATCAGGACAATCCCGTTGGTTTTAGCGGCCGTGTGATTGACGAAGGGGAACCGAAATATCTCAATTCTCCGGACACCTCCGCTTACAATAAAAGTATGGTGCTTTATGGTCTCAATTGGGCTAAAGACGCCATCAAAAAACAAGACATGGCCATTTTTGTGGAAGGGTACATGGACGTAATCACAGCGCATCAGGCGGGAACACTGAATGTGATTGCCACTTCGGGGACAGCGCTAACTCCTCAACAACTCAAGTTGATCAAACGGTACACGACGAATATCGCTTTTGCCTTTGATCAGGATCCAGCCGGCATGCAGGCCACTCTGCGTGCCATTGAACTCGCCCAATTGGCGGAACTCAACGCTCATATCATCATGGTGCCGAACGGAAAAGACCCGGATGAGTGCATTCGTCGTGATCCGGAAGGGTGGAAGACCGCGGTTAAAAAACCGATTTCTTCGATGGATTTTTATTTTGCCTACGCCAAAAAAAACTTTGACCCCGAAACGCTTGAAGGTAAAAAGGAAATGCTCAACTTGCTCCTCCCCCTCATCCGGCAATATTCCACCGAAACGGAGCAAAGCTATTATTTGGAACGACTGGCGCTGGAGATCAAAACCGATGTTCGCCACCTTTGGAGCGATCTTAAAAAAACGAAATCGACTCCTTCATGGCAATCCGCTCCGGAAAGCGCCACCAAAAAAGAACCGGGATTACAAAAGGTTTTCACGCGTGAAATGTTTTTGCTGGGCTTTATTTTTCAGTTTCCCGAATTGTATGATTATGTTCATGACAATTTGATCGACAACATCCCCTTTGATCCGGGAACAGAAAGGTTTTACAATGCCTGTAAAACAATGTATAAACAAGGGGGCACAATTTCTATTGAGACCCTCAAGACTGAACTTCCCCCCGAAGATAGTGAATGGATCGATATTTACCGTTTGCTTATCGAAGAACGTTATCCCGATTTTTCCGACGAAGCGGTAGTGAATGAAATCAAGGAATTGGTCAGCACTATCAACCGTAAAAATCTAAAAAGCGCTCAAAAGGAAGTGGAATTCAAAATCCGTTCCAGTACCGAAGTTCAGGATGGGAAAATATTGCTCAATCAGTATAATGAAATCCTAAAATTAACCGCAAAACTTAATTAATCTGAAAAAGAAAAAGTAAAAATACAAAAAGATCCTCCTGTTTTTACTTTTTTCTTTTCCCTATAAACCTATGGCTAAAAAAGTTCAAAAAAAATTCATCGCTCAACCTGACGAAGAGACGCTTGCACGTTATCCGAAGGCTGTTCGTTCCCTGTTGGACAAAGGCCGTGAACAGCGTTTTATTACCCATCAGGAACTTCTGAGGGCCATGCCAAGCATTGAAGAAAATGTGATTTTGCTGGATGAAATTTACACCCTTTTTCTCAATTTGGGCATTGAAGTGATCGACGTGAAAAACGATCTCATTTGGGGTAAAAAAGCGGAAAAAAGAAAAGGTGATTTTGATTTTGATAATGGCGGTGAACTTGACCTGAATGACATTGATGAATATGTGGAAGATGAGGAAGAGGCGGCTACCCCCATCGACGAAGAAACCCCCGAAGAGGTAGAGGCAGAAGAAAAGGCAGTCAAAAAACAAGCGAATTTGAAGGAAATCGCGAATGATTCCGTGCGCATGTATTTGAGTGAAATCGGTCGTGTGGAGCTTTTGACGGGAGATGAAGAAATCAAGTTGGCCAAACGTATCGCCAAAGGGGATGCGACCGCCAAACAAAAATTGGCGGAAGCCAATCTTCGCCTCGTGGTTTCGATCGCGAAAAAATACATCGGAAGAGGCCTTTCTTTTTTGGACCTGATTCAGGAAGGGAATATCGGTCTTTTCCGGGCGGTAGAAAAATTTGACCCTATGCGCGGATTTAAATTTTCCACTTACGCCACTTGGTGGATCCGTCAGGCCATCACGCGCGCCATTGCCGATCAGGCCCGTACCATTCGTATTCCGGTTCACATGGTAGAAACGATCAACAAACTCACCCATACGCAACGCCGATTGTTACAGGAACTTGGCCGTGAACCCACCGTGGATGAGCTGGCCTCCGAAATGGATATGGACATCAAAAAAGTGCGCCACATTTTAAAGATTTCTCAGGATATCATTTCGCTTGAAGCCCCTGTTGGTGCCGAGGAAGACAGCAAATTGGGTGATTTTATTGAAGATGACGACGCGATTTCCCCGGCAGAAGCGACCAATCGTCAGATCATGAAGGAGAATATCCGATACATGTTGCAATACCTCACACCCCGCGAACAGAAGATCATCCGTATGCGTTTCGGTTTGGATGACGGCATTGGGCACACTCTTGAAGAAGTTGGACGTGAATTTGGAGTGACTCGTGAGCGCATTCGTCAGATTGAAGCCAAAATTCTTCAGAAATTACGCGACCATCCTACCAGCATTAAAATTAAAGAATACTTATAAATTTTTAATTTTAAAACTTTATTAGATAAATGATTGTATTTTTATTTAAAAATTTTAAATTATAAATTAAAAATTAAAAAAATTTATTTTATTAAATATTTAAGGTTATGACTGCACAAAATGATGATAATAAAAAAGTTGTTCTGCTGACCAAATCGGGACTGGAAAAGATCAAAGAAGAATTGGACTATTTTAAAAATGTTCGTCGTAAAGAGGTAGCCAGCCGATTGAAGGAAGCCATTGCTTATGGAGATCTTTCTGAAAATTCTGAGTATGAGGAAGCTAAAAACGAACAGGCTTTTGTGGAAGGAAGGATTATTGAGCTCGAAAAAATGGTCCTCAATTCCCAAATTATTGAAGATGACAAGAGGAGTACACAGGAAGCCATTCAGATCGGAACGACGATAACGGTTCAAAATATCACCGAAATGGACGAACCGGAAACCTACACGATCGTCGGTTCCACCGAGGCAGACCCTACGGAACACAAAATCTCCAATGAATCCCCTATCGGAGCCGCACTGATTGGCAGAAAAAAAGGCGACGTTTTAAGCATTAAGGTCCCTGCCGGCGTGTTTGAATACAAAGTCATGAAGATTAAATAGCCGTGAAATCAGGTGTCACCAGATCAAAGATCATTAAATCATTTGATCATTGGTTTCATGAACACTAATTTCATGAACTTGCGATGAGAATGGAGATGGTAATGGAGATCGGGTTGATTTTAAGCCTTTTTTTTGGTACAATTAATGGATAGATTTATGAAGTGATACAACATGCCTGATCAAAATCAAACAGCATCGGCCACAGGAAGTTCCACTGCCGCACAGGGGACATCCGGTGGCAATACAGGAGCCTCTACTCTAAACATCCCCGAAGAAGTTCGGCAGAAGTTCCCCGACCTGATTCCCATGATTGAAAAAAGCCCTTCCATGAATCCGGAAGAGCGTCAGTATTGGGTT
>PFOK01000141.1 GCA_002792495.1 Candidatus Peregrinibacteria bacterium CG_4_10_14_0_2_um_filter_43_11
CCTACTATTTTTTGCATCAAGGCAAAAATGGGTGGTAAAAAGCATAAGAATCACCACTATGCTCATGGTAGCGTTGGGAGTAGATAAGACATTTTCTTTATCTTTTGATGGAAAATGGGAATCCCGTCTAATGGTTATTCTGCGAAGTTCTCTCGTTCCAACATCAACATTTTTGCCTGCCCTGTCATGTTTTCCGTTCGTTTTAAGGAGTAACCCGAAAGGTATTTCTCCAGAATCGCGATCTGAAACTCAAATAATTCCAAAAAAATTGCACGCGGACGAATGCTTTCTATTTGTTTCATAAAAGCTTTATAAATATCCATTCCATCCCCTCCTCCGTAAAGCGAAATATTCGGTTCAAATTTGGTTTCGGGGTGAATCTGAAAATCCGTGGGAATATAAGGCAAATTAGCCGTAACAATGACATCGCCCCCCTTAAAAATAGAATGTGGAACACTTGCAAGTAAATCGGAATGGAAAAAATGAATCCGATTTAAAACACGATGCTTTCCGGCGTTTTTTTCCGCCACATGCAATGCGTGACGTGAGATATCGGTAGCAACCGCATGAATTCCTTCAATATTTTTTAAAACGGAAATCGGAATACACCCACTTCCCGTCCCAACATCAAGTAATTTTAAATCTTGAATCTTGCCTGCCCGCCGTGGTGGGAATATTGAATTTTTAATATACGAAATAACCGAATCAACAAGTATTTCCGTGTCCGGACGGGGAATAAACACGTGACGATTGACCGCAAAATCCAAAAAATAAAACTCCCGATGACCTGTTAAATAGGCCACTGGAACCCCCTTCTTCCGTTTTTCAATCAATCGTTTATAACGCCATAAATTCAAAAAACCGACTTCTTCTTCGTTATGAGCTAACAAAAAAGTAGCCGGCTTTTTAATAATGTAAGAAAGTAAAATCTCCGCATCCAGTCGGGCAGACTCGGATGAGAGCAGAAGAACTTCATGACCCCACAAAAGCGCTTGTTTTATTTGCATGAGCACAGAATACAACGAAAAAGCCTGAACTTCCAATGAACATTGTGCATTTTTAAGTCAAAAGAGATTAACCATTCAAAACCTCCCGTGTTTTCGGCCCTGCGCGACCGGCACCGGCATCGGCTTTGGAAGTAATGATTTGATGTTTGAGTTGATATTCGGTTAGCGCCGATTGAGTTTGAGAACCAAAATAACCGGTACTTAAACCGGCTTCCAAAAAGCCCTCCTGAATCAAGATGTTCTGGAGCGCAAGAACCGCGTCACCGCGATCACCCAAATCCAGATTTTGAGCCAGGGCAACGGATCCCTCTTGGGCAACCGCGACACCTTTCAGTGAGAAAGAACCAAAATTGAGCTGAGAAACCAAAAGAGAACCGGCAATGGGATTCAGTGTTTTGATATCCGGCAAAGAACGTTCAACCGGAATCCATGTCTGCATTTCCTTGGGGTATTCCTTCACTTTTTCGATACGCTGATCCACCGCGGAAACAAGTGCCTTGTGAGTCTGATCGCCATAATAACCCGCGCCGGCTTGAGTGGCGTCGTTCAAAATGCCACGATCTTTTTGAAATACAAAAACGGCATCAATGGTTTGCTCGTCGTATTGACGCGAAATCGGACCATGATAATACCCAAGCTCCCACAACATGCACTGCAAAGCTTCGACTTCTTCTCCGCTCGCATTTTTGCCCAATCCCGCCGCAAGCAACATCTGGTTTTCATGCAAGCGTTCACTTTCTTTTTTAGCCTGCAAGTTGAAAACCTTTATTTTTTCCTGAAGGGCTTCGCGTGTCCTTGGGCCAAAAACCCCCGCACCTGCGGAACTTTCGGAATCAACAATCCCCTCCTCCAACTGGAACAAGACAATCGCTGTTTTAGTGGCATCACTCAACTCGCCATCAATAGGACCGCTATAGGTTCCAAATAAAGTGAGTGTCACCTGAAGATCTTTGATCTCGTCGGGTGAAGCGGACTCAACAGGTTTGGTGAAAACTGTGGAAGAAGTCGTAACCGTACTTTTTTGCAAACGGGAAACGAGAGACTCCGGAAGCTGGGGGCTAATGGAAGAAAAACTCAATCCGGGCTCCACTTGGTTAGGAGTGTAATATACTTCGCCTTCTACCATACGGGCGCCCCAATTAAGAGCACGGGCAAGGCCTTCTTCCCCACGCCCCATCCAGATGTCAATACGATCATAATCCGCACGCTCAATAATGGCGCCACCACGATCATGAACTTCGCCCACACCCAAACCGGGAATACGGATACGGGTTCCAAAAGGATAGGTTTTTGGAGCCGCGAGCATCCCCGTAAAAACTTCTGTTCCATCCGCCCCGTTTGTTCCGCGACCGTTCAAGCGAATGTCCGCCTCATAATTGCCGCGAATATAAAACGATTGATCCGGCAAAGGCGAATAATACGCGGTTACCAAGAGCTTACGAGCAACCGGAGTGGCATTTTCGTTAGCCAGAATCGTCTGAACAGAAAAAGAAGGAATGAGAAGAATGCCGATGAGAAGAATGGATAGAAATTTTTTCATACTTTTTTGTGGGATCAAATCCTATTGGGATCAATAGAACCTCAGTGGGGTATCCTATTAATCATGTTTATCTTACTAATCCCATTAATCCTTCTATAGAAAAATAAATCTTACTATTCTACCACAAAAAACTCCACCAAGCCAGTAGCAGGGCTTGATCAATTCATAAAAAATGACTAAATAACATTTTAAAATTTAAAAAAAATAGACGATTTCCAAAT
This sequence comes from Candidatus Peregrinibacteria bacterium CG_4_10_14_0_2_um_filter_43_11, assembly GCA_002792495.1. Taxonomy (GTDB): domain Bacteria; phylum Patescibacteriota; class Gracilibacteria; order UM-FILTER-43-11; family UM-FILTER-43-11; genus UM-FILTER-43-11. The sequence goes on from PFOK01000141.1 coordinate 2,769, forward strand.
TGATCTAATTCATTCTAATTGACCTAATTGCACTAAGAAATATCCAAACCACAAAATCCTAAGATCCAAATATTTTGGATTTGTAGTTTATAATTTATTTGAAGTTTAGTGCTTGGTATTTGAGATTTTTTTAGGTTAATTAGAGCAATGAGTGCAATTAGAGATTGCAATAAAAAATTGTTTTTTCGGAGATTTCGTCAAAACCTCCACTCGCCCTTTTTCATTCACATAAACCATATCCTCAATACGAACGCCACCGAAGGAATCGAGATAAATTCCAGGTTCAATCGTGAACACCATGCCGGGCTGAACCCGAATGTCGGATTCCGAAGAAACCGCGGGCATCTCGTGAATTTCCAAGCCAACCCCATGCCCCGTGGAATGACCGAAGCGATCGCCATATCCCGCTTTTTTAATCACATCACGTGCCACACAATCGATCTCACTCAGCTTTTTACCAACTGCAATGGAAGCAATCGCTTTCTCATTCGCCTCCAAAACGATTTCATAAATTTGTTTCTGTTTTTCTGTCAGCGGTTTTGTAAAAAACACGCGTGTCATATCCGTCATGTAGCCCCGATAAGTGATCCCCATATCGATCAAAACCATCTCCCCTTTTTTGAATCGATTCGGCTCTTTTTGATGATGAACATCGGCCGTGTTTTTACCAAAACAAATGATCGGATCAAACGAAAATCCGTCCGCTCCTAAATCGCGGGCAATGGAAAGCAAATGCCATTCTAATTCATCTTCGGACACCCCGACTTTGATATGTTGAGTCAATCGTTTTAAACATTCATCGGCTATCTTGCAGGCCTTTTTAATGATGCGAATCTCATCAACATCTTTAATCATTCGCAGAGTATCAACCATGTCTCCAACTGATTTTAGCCGAACCTTGGGCAACGCTTTTTTGAGCGTCTGAAAACGCGAATAAGTAACATATCGCTCTTCAAAACCGACAACCTTGAAACGACTCAGTAATGTCTTGAATTCTTTTTTACCATCCACAATTTCAATCGATTTCGGAATTTGTTTACGCGCTACCCGAAAATAACGAAAGTCCGTCATTAAAATCACTTTGCGCGGTGTGATCAAAAGCTGACCGTTCGTACCGGTGAATCCACACAAATAACGAACATTCTGCGGCTTATACACAAGAACCGCGTTTAATTTTTGGGAACGCAATTGATTTTGAATTTTTTGAATACGATTCATAATTTTTCTGTGAGATTTGGGAGATTTGTAGAATATATGGGGTGTTGGTTTCGTAGAGACGTAAAATTTTACGTCTCTACAGAATGGTTAGGTATAAATCCCACAAATCTCACACATGATATTCCAAAATCGATTGCCCAATCAACGCGTTTTTCGGTAATATGAACTTACCGTTCGTAATTTTTAATTCATAATTAATAATTAATCATGGTTGATCGTGCCCTCATCCAAGAAAATTTAAAAAACACGCTTACGGAAACTCATTTTACAGGCGTACAAAAAATAAAAGCGGGCAAAGTGCGCGACATGTACGAAAAAGACGGACAAAAGGTATTCATCGCCACCGACAGACAATCCGCATTTGATCGGATTTTAGCCGCCATTCCATTCAAGGGGGCGGTTTTAAATATGTTCAGTCAATTTTGGTTTGAACAAACTCAGGATATTGTCCCCAATCACATGATTGCCGTGCCGGATCCAAATGTAACCGTTGCAAAATCCGTTACCATTTTCCCTGTAGAAGTCGTGGTACGTGGCTACATCACAGGATCAACGGATACCTCGGCCTGGATGAGCTACAAACAAGGAGAACGACTGTTCTGTGGTATGCAATTGCCGGAAGGATTAAAGAAAAACCAAAAATTTGAGACCCCCATCATCACTCCTACAACCAAAGATGATAAACACGATGAAAAAATTTCCCGTGATGAAATCATTGCCAGTGGATTAGTATCGGAAGAAAAATGGACAAAAATTGAGGAATACGCATTAGCCATATTCAAACGCGGTCAGGAAATTGCCGCCAAAAAAGGGTATATTTTGGTGGATACCAAATATGAATTCGGCGAAGACGCGGAAGGAAACATTGTACTCGCCGATGAAATCCACACCCCGGACTCCTCACGTTTTTGGAAAGCCGATACGTACGAAGAACGACTCGCCGCAGGTCAGGAGCCGGAAAATTTTGACAAAGAATTCCTCCGCTTGTGGTTCAAAGACCATTGTGACCCGTATAACGACCCCGAACTACCGGAAGCCCCCGATGAACTCGTGAAGGAACTTTCCGCACGCTACATCGATATTTACGAAAAAATAACCGGAAAAACATTTGATTACCACGCCGACGAACCGATTGCCGAACGGATTCAGGAAAATCTGAATAATTATTTCGCCTAATAAAAATTCCCATAGGCGCGATTCGCGAATCGCGCCTACCCACCCATTCGTCATTCCTTGCTCCGACAAGGAATCTCTCCAAATCATCCAAATAATGTAGGTGACTAGAGAGATTCCTGATCAAGTCAGGAATGACCAATAAGAAAAATTTAATTCGTAATTAAACTACTATGCTCGTTCCAATCATCATGGGCTCCAAAATCGACCAACCCCACGCCGAACAAATCGCCGCAATACTCGCGGAATTCGGAGTACGCAGTGAAATGTACATCGCTTCCGCTCACAAAGTGCCGGAACTCGCACTGGACATTGTTCAAGAATTCAACCAATCGGATGAACCTATTGTTTACATCACCATGGCAGGAAGGAGCAACGCCCTTTCCGGTTTCGTCGCCGCCAATTCCATTCACCCTGTCATCGCGTGCCCCCCATTTAAAGATAAAGCGGACTATTTGGTCAACATTCATTCCACACTCAATATGCCAAGTGACACGCCGAATATGACAGTACTTGACCCACGAAACGCAGCACTTGCGGCTATTCGCATTCTGGCGCTGACCGATGAAAAACTCCAAAGAGAAGTTGCCGCCTACATCAAGGCTGTGAAAGACGATTTCGTGAATGGGTAAACCGTTTTGCTATGAAGTTTAAAAATTTAAAATTCTAAATTAAAAATTAATATGATCACCGCTCTTACCTCTCTTGACGGACGTTATGCAGAAAAAGTTAATGACCTGACGCATTATTTCTCGGAATACGCGCTCATCAAATACCGCCTGATAGTCGAAATCAGTTGGTTCATGATGCTCTCGGCCGAACCGGGAATTCCGGAGCTCCCCCCTTTTGAGGATAAAGAAATTGTATTATTGGAAAATCTCGTTAAAAACTTTACCCCCGAGGAAGCGGAAAAAATAAAAACGATTGAAAAAACCATCAATCACGATGTAAAAGCGGTGGAATATTACATCAAGCAAAAACTCGAAAAAACCACTCTCAAAAAACATCTCGAATTCGTTCATTTCGCCTGTACCTCCGAGGACATCAACAATCTGGCCTACGCGCTCATGCTCAAAGGAGGCATGGAAAACGTGATATTGCCGACGATGATCGAATTGAACAAAAAAGCAGCAGGGCTTGCACGCCAATGGAAAAAAATCCCGCTTCTTTCCCTCACACACGGTCAACCTGCCACTCCAACCACGGTAGGAAAAGAATTTTTGATTTTCGAAAAAGCAATGGAACGACAAATCAGCCTTCTTAAAAAACAGGAGTATTTGGGGAAAATCAACGGAGCAAGTGGGAATTTCAACGCGCATTTAGTGGCTTACCCAAATATAAAATGGAATGATCTGAGTAAAAAATTTGTACAGAATCTGGGGCTGGTTCACAACCCCTACACCACGCAAATCGAACCGCACGATTTTCAAGCTGAACTCTACGACTGTCTTGCCCGCTTCAATACAGCCCTCCTCGATCTCGATCGGGACATGTGGCTTTACATCAGCCGCGGTATTTTTACGCAAAAAGTGGTACAAGGCGAAGTGGGCAGTTCCACCATGCCACACAAAGTGAACCCCATTGATTTTGAAAACTCCGAAGGAAACTTGGGACTAGGAAACGCACTCCTCAAACACCTTTCCGGCAAACTCCCCCTAAGCCGCATGCAACGCGACCTAACCGACAGCACCGTTCAACGCAGCATTGGCGCCGCCTTCGGTCATAGTTTATTGGCCTACAAATCGACACTTAAGGGGTTAAGCAAGCTCGAGTTGAACAAAAAAGTTATACAATCTGAATTGGACAGAAACTGGGCACTACTCGCCGAACCCATTCAAACCATCATGCGAAAACACGCCATACCCAACGCCTACGAAAAACTCAAAGAACTCACCCGTGGCAAAGAGGTGAACGAAAAAACCGTACGTGCCTTTATTGACACTCTCAAGATCCCCAAAGAAGACAAGGACCGTTTGCTCAAGCTCACTCCATCAACGTACATTGGCATGGCGGATAGGATGTAGGTCGTATAGAAATGAGTTGTAGATTATTACGCTTCCTACACCCTGTTGAAAAAAGGAAATGGGGGTTCGGGGGTGCATGAGCCTCCCGATGAAGAAATGAAGTACAACGTTAAATAGGCTTCATGAACCCCCGGCAGCTTTTTTAGGCCTGTCCGCCGTACAAGACTTTGAAAGGCGGACACCACCCGTTTTTTGGCTGTCTAAAAAATGAGTCCTGACTTCTGCCAACGCAAATTCATAAAAATCTGAATGGCTTAGGGTAGAGATTTTTTGACTGTTTTATTGAACATTGTCATACT
>PFOK01000120.1 GCA_002792495.1 Candidatus Peregrinibacteria bacterium CG_4_10_14_0_2_um_filter_43_11
CGCGAGCATTCTGACACCGGTACGGATGAGTATTCCCACACGAAACAAGGGTAGATCAGCGGCATTCGGATGGGTGCGTGTCATCTGCAGAAGGTCCTGAATGATCTCGTGAGGTTCCTGAGTAGTGCAGGCGTTACCCTGCATCAGTTCCGCGACACGTGCCCGTAGGGATTCAGCGAGAGCGATGAGTGCCTGCTGTTCTTTTTCTCCCTGTTCCGGATTTTGGGCATGGTCGCTTGCGGCTTGAATTAGGCATTCCGTGAGCGCCTGACTGAAAAAAGCGTCAAGACTTTGTGGTGATGAGGGGGAATCGGCACTTGGTATCTGAGGCATGATTATTCAAAATGTTTAAAAAGGTTGAAATTCTAAACTATTTTAAAAAAAAGTCAAGCTTATTTCCGACATCCGGTTCAAAAAACTTTTATGTTCCTAAGCAGGATTTAACGAAAACAGCTTCAATTCTTTTAGCGCGCCGTAAAACTCCTTCAATTCCCCATTGTTTTTGACGACAAAATCCGGATGTGGAGGTTCTTTTTGCGCGTTGATACGCGCACGAAACAGAGGGCTTAAAATCTGATCGCGATTTTTAACACGTTTCTCTCTTAAGGCAGAATCCGTCTGAATCAGCAAAACCTTATCACACAACCGGAATAAATCGATTTCCTCCCACATGGCGCTTACAATAACGATGGCTGAACCCCGCCGGAAATGGCGATGTATTTCGTTTTTCAGATGTCGTTTTACGTCGGGATGAATGATTTTGTTGAGCTCTAAAAGTTTTTCCGCCGAGGCTTCGGAGTTTTTTTCATCAAAAACAATCCCGGCCAGTTTCTGTCGATTGATACTGTCGTCCTGATTCAGGATGGACTCTCCGAACCGATCCGTGATCGCCTTCCACACATGAGTGTAAGGACGATAAAGGCGATGCGCTATCGTATCGGTATCCAAGATCAATTTGTTGCCTTGGGCGAGAAAATTTGCCGCTGTGTGTTTGCCTGAGCCACTCAGGCCGGTAATGCCCAGTATCATAAATTAGAATATTTTTAGATCTTTAAACGCCCGTTTAAAACCGAGCATGGCTTTTTTGTAGGTTTTTTGATCGACTTTATAGTTGATCTGATGCGCGATATTGTTGCGGATTTTGTGTGAAGACCACACTTCGCTCACATCGGAGAAAAGAGAAGAAGCTTGTTTTAACTTGGCGCCCAAACTGCCCTTCATTCCTCTTTTTTCCAGCGCGAAATCGAGTAATTTATCGGCCTCCATGATGGCTCGCTCGTAGTCTTTTTGACGGATGATTTCTTTCCATGTCTTACGAATTTTCTCTACAACCTTTTTGGGTAGTTTTTTGGTAATACGGCGATAAATCACATAAGCGACAATCGCGACATCTACTATAATAAAAACCAGCAGAATGGTGAGAAAAAATTTCATTGTTGTGTTTTATTTTTGTTTTTGTGACGGTCCGAATGGAACTAATTTATTATTTTATTGGCTTATTAATTAATTAAACAACCCTCGTCTGAAGACGAGGGATTTCAAAGGAAAGAAGGATGCTGAAGCATCCTAGTGTACATCGATCACCGTGAACTCGTCTCCGCGTTTCCGGAAGAGACCGCGAAATAGCCCCTTGCCCAAAAATGCTGGCCCCAGAATGTTTTCTTGAGGGCTGGGAACTCGTCCAGAAGTTTGAGTGAAGTCTTGCCCTTGAGATATTGGGCAATCCTGCTGACCGAGAGCTGGGGAGGCATGGAAAGGAAGATGTGGACATGATCTGCGGATACATGCCCCCTGAGAATCTGCACGCTGTGCGTTGCACAGATCTCGCGAATCAGCTGGCGCACCCTGAGGCCAACCTTGCCTGCCAAAACTGGTTTTCGGTACTTGGTTATCCATATGAGATGGTACTTGAGGTCAAACCGTGTATGGCTGGTAACTCTGTATAATTGCATAGCCTGAGTATACCATCCTAAAGGGTTCGCCTGAAGGCGAGGGATTTGCTCCCAA
>PFOK01000150.1:0-6157 GCA_002792495.1 Candidatus Peregrinibacteria bacterium CG_4_10_14_0_2_um_filter_43_11
ATGGCTGCATTAAGCCACTTACTGTAGATTTGGACTAGTTTTTTTGTAGAATGTCAGATCATTTTGCTTTTTCTCTGATTTTCGATATTCTGATGCATGGAATTATTCGTTAACCGCACTCCTATGTCTGATCCCATCAAAAAGAAAATCTGGTTTAAAGATAAAGCCGTTCAAGTCAATCGCGTTGTGGAGGAATACAATGCCGGTGAAGATATTTTTTACGATCAGGAGATGATCCCGGATGACGTGTGGTGCTCACGGTGTTACGCAAGACTATTGGAGAGACACAATCTGCTAACCGCAGAAGAACTGAAGGAATTGGAACAAGGGCTGGATGAAATTCTGGAACTCTACGAACAAGGACAATTTATACTCAAGCTGGAAGATGAAGACTGTCACACCAAAATTGAGGATTACTTGATTGAACGGCTTGGAGATACCGGGAAAAAGATTCACACCGGCCGCTCCAGAAACGATCAGGTGTTGGTGATGATGCGATGGTTTTTGAAACGAAAAGTAACGGTACTACGTAAAAAAGCGACAGATCTTGCTCTGAAATGCGTCGAATTCGCGAAAAAGTATGAAATGATAGCCATGCCGGGGTACACCCACATGCAAAAAGCGATGCCAACAACCGTGGGAACATGGATGGGATCGTTTGCTGAAAGTTTAATGGATGACATCAAAGTACTCAACATCATCGCGGATGAACTGGTGGATCAAAATCCTCTGGGTTCCGGAGCGGGATATGGCTCCCCTTTTGACTTTGACCGCGATTGGCTGAGCAAGGAAATCGGATTCGCACGGACACAAAACAACGTGATCTACTGCCACAATTCCCGCGGAAAGATCGAAGGAATGGTATTGGAATCGTGTTGTCAGATCATGCTCACGCTAAACCGCTTGGCCTGTGACATGCTTTTTTTCACCACCCAGGAATTCCAGTTTTTCAGAATCGATGACAGCGTCGCGACCGGATCCTCTATCATGCCGCAAAAAAAGAATTTGGATGCCGCGGAACTCATTCGCGGACGAACCGCAACCGTCATCAGTTGCCGTAGTGAAATGACCATGAATGTCCTCAATAAAATTTCCGGTTACCACCGTGACGGACAGGAAATAAAACGACCCCTCTTTTTGGGTCTTAAATACACCGAAATGTCACTCGAAACCATGGGAGTGCTAATCGACAACATTGAACCCAACGAAGCGGTACTGACAAAATCCATGCTCGATTGCCCCGGACTATTTGCCGCTCACAAAGCCTTTGAAAAGGTAAAAGAAGGCATAACATTTCGCGACGCATACCGTGAAGTGGGTTCGGGCATCGGCGAGATTAAAGTGACAAAAGAAGACATTGACCGCTGGCTCAGAATGTCGACACATCAAGGCGGGACCGGAAACTTGCAATTGGATAAAATCGAAAAACAAATCCGAGAACTCTTCTAGCACCCCCATTGGTAAACCCATCGGTACTCCAATTGGAATGTAACATTAATTAAATCATTATGGAAAAATGGAATCTCCTCGACCTACTCCGTCAGAAAATCGCGGAAAAAGGTGGCCCAACGTGCTGTCATGCGCATTTTGATAAAGCCTATGTGATCACGCCGGAAACATTGCAAATGACATTGGATAGCATGGAAGTGAAGTGGGATTTGTGGAAAGACGTTAAAGCCAAATACACGCATAAAAATCTGATAGAACGCATGACACTAAGTGCCGAAAACATGATCCGCCAAGGCTGCAAAATAGCACGTACCAATATCGATGTGGATAATACGGTTGGAATGATGTGTATTGAAGCGGCACTGGAAATTAAGGAAAAATACAAAGACAGGATTGAAATTCAAATTTGCTCGCAGGTTTTAGAAGGCGCACTCAACCCAAAAGCCAAAGAGTGGATTGAAAAAGCGGCCCCGTATGTGGATGTACTCGGTGGACTCCCCTCTCGTGATCGCCCCAATCAAGCGGAACACTTGGATACTATCTTTGAAATAGCCAAAAAACACCATAAAACCGTCGACGTCCACATCGACCAAAACAATGATCCGGATGAAAAGGATACAGAACTGCTCGCCAAAAAAGTAATTGAGCATGGCTTACAGGGCCGCGTGAATGCCGTACATTGCTGTTCACTAGCCGCACAGAAAGACGATTACATGATGGAAGTGATCAAATTAATCAAAGAAGCGGACATGAGTGTGATCATCTGCCCGCGAGCGATGTTGGATGGAGTGCAAATGCGCGATAAGATGTCACCCGTTCACAATTCCATCGCTCCCGTCCCTCAACTGGTGGAAGCGGGCATAAACGTAGCACTGGGAGTGGATAACGTATACGATTACTTCTGCCCTTTTATTGACGGGGATTTATTTTCCGAGCTTTTATTCCTAATCGAAACCTGCCGCTATTACGACGTGGAAAAGCTAGTGAAGATTGCGACCATAAATGGACGAAAAGTACTGGAAAATAAATGATCAATTCACCGAATCGAAGTAGCACTTTTCGCAGTAGATGATATAAGGTGAATCTTTGGCATAAGTAGTTTCCAGAGAAATACCGCATTGATCGCAGTTTCTTTGATAAAGCTTACGATCATTCCGAAGCCCCTGCCTTCTGATTTTACGGCATTCATGACAGGAAGAAGGAAAAGGAAGGTTCTTTTGTTCATAAAAAGCTTTTTCCTGAGGAATGATTAAAAATTCTTTTTTACAGCCGGCGCATGTTTTTGTGATGCTTTTTTCCATAATGTTTCCGGTTACCCGATATGCTTAAACCAACAATCCAAACAGTAAACAATATAAGGACTATCCGGCGGATAAGTGGTGATCAGATTATTTTTACAAGCATCGCACTGACGCTTGTACATTCGACGATCATTCCGAAGCGCTATGCGTTGAGTCGCACGGCAATGAGGACAGTAAATAGAAAATTTAATTTTCATTTCTTTGTAAAACTTCGCCTCAGCATCTGTGATGGAAAAAGATTCATGACAAAGCGTGCATTCCCGATCGCGCTCCTGATGGGGGGGCGTAACATCATCTGTATTTAAATTTTTATGTAAAAGATCATGCAGTGTATAAATTCCTTTTTCGTCGAGTTCACGAACAATCGCTTTTGTCATATCCGTATAAAAAGCGGAATCGACTTTCTGATTGAGGATGTAATAGCCATCTTCTTTATTTTTAAGGTAATGACAACCAAAAAGATTACTGGACTCCAAACAATTCGTGCAATAAAAGCAATCCTTTAAATCCCCTGCCCAGTACACATGTTTACAGTTGAACGAAAAATGAGAATAAGAAACATCGTAAGAAAGGTCGATTCCCGTTGGTACCGGCCCGCAATCCCAACTGTTTTGTGTTCCTCTGTCCAGATTGGCCTGAGTAATGTAACCGCTATCTTCGGTATGACGCGTATCAAAAGATTGATAGGCATTTTTGCTGTGATAAATATAATCCCCTGTACAGTTTTGTGTATCGAATTGATGCACGAACATACGCGGAATCTTGCGTTTCAACTCTTCTGATTTTAAATCAATACGACGAATGATCTCGGGATTAGAAGTGTCGAGCGTTTTTAATGCTTCCGCGTAAGCCTCCGGAGAATGAGCTTTGTTGAAAATATAATATTGTTTATCCCGCAGGCCGACACAACCAATGCAATCTTTACAACGCCGAAGATCATAAGAAAAATGAATGTTTTCAGAGGTAGAGCAATCCTGACAATAATTGGAATCGTAACAGTTATTGCAATCCACACACTCATAACAAAGCTCACAGTCTTCGCAGTACGCGCAATCGACCGAATTTTTAAGCGCACGACTGTCTTCGCAGTAATAAGCGTCACGGCAATTCCCGGAATTGAAACACATATAACAGTCCTTGGATACCGTAATGATATCGCCGTAATCGCAATTTTCACTGGCACGCGTCCAAGAACCACACTGAGGGGATTTTAGATACAGGTCCCGAAAATCCTGTATAAATGTTTTAGGGTCAATGGCCATAAATTCCAATAATATACCGTAAGTATATCACAGGAAAATCGATAAAAAAATGAACTACCTCGGAGCAAGCTTGCGGATGTATTAACTCAATACATAAAAAACCGATTATTTTCGGTATAAAAATGATGGCAATACTATAAATCCATTTACAGAAAAACAATTCGGACTATAATGGAAAATTTCCTCCACAAGCCCCTAAATCTAAATGCCTTCAATGACTTTGATCAATCCATAAATATCTTTCTCGCAAATGGGGTCAATATAACAATTTTTAAAATTGTTACACTTTTTCAATGAGGGGATCTTCAAAACTATAAATTGAATTGTCTAAAAAGCGAATAAATTTGATTGAAATCGAATGATTCTTCAAAAAAGAATGTATTACAGGCTACATAGAACACAAGTGTTTTCTTGAAGTTCTGCAATCAAATGAGTAATATGAAGTATTCACCCGAATTGACTCATAAAAATCGACACAGATAGCATTTATTTATTTCGTAACCCCCACTACCATGAAAAAAAAGAATCACTCCAAAGGAACAACCTCCATCTGGCGAATGACCTTTGCCGCGGTCATCACTTTTTTATTATTCTCTTCTGTCTCCCACGCCGCAGAAACAAACGCCACAACATATCCGTCCAAACCAACCCTCAAAGGAGAATTAATTGTGAATGAGATTCACCTGGAATGGACGCGGAACTACTCTGGTCATTTTAAGCGTTATCACATCCTCCGAACCAACCTGGATACACTGCCTACATACCCCGAACAAAAACCGATATTCTCTACCACGGATCGCAACGAAAACACGTACAGCGAAGTCATCTCCCTGAATGAAAAAATGAATTATTATTACCGGGTTTGTTCCGTGAATACCGACAACAAGATCTCCTGTAGCAATATCATACAGGTAAGACCGAATCGCGTGATAACGAGTTATGATTTTTTCGATGATGTACAGCGCGACTCCTGGTATGAACCTTACATCATGCAATTGTTTCGAAGGGGAATCACATCGAATCTGCAAAAACATTTCAATCCAACATTCAATGTCACCCGGAGCGAACTGGCACGCTGGATAATAACGACCCTGATACAACGCGGAGGATACGTCCTGGAAAATGCCCCTACCCATTTCTGTGATGTAGGACGTTTTCATCCTGACGCGGTTTACATAAACCAAGCCTACGCCCTTGGCATTGCAGAAGGAGAAGACAATGGTGCCTGTGGAGCAAATACGACGTTTTACCCCAATCGTCCGGTTAGTCGCGCGGAAGCCATTAAAATGATTCTATTGGCCTTTGATTACTCACCCGATCAAAACGTCATTGGAGACGACACGTACAAATATCAAAACACGGATCTCTTTTTGGACGTTCATCAAAATTATTTGGCATCCTCTTATATCAGTCGGGCAAAAGCGGAAGGAATTGTGACAGGATACCCGGATGACACTTTTCGACCGGAAAACGACGTCAATCACGCAGAAATGGCAAAAATACTGGCCGCCACGTTCCGGTTCGATTCCGAAACAAACAAAATGGAATAACGCCGACTAAAAATTTTTTAAATAACGGGGTGTTGAAAGAGAAAACGAATGCTGTTGTTATTTCTGTGGATTTCCACTAAGATCTACGAGATTTAATACAATACAACATTTTATGGATATCAGGAATATTGCCATTGTGGCTCATGTGGATCACGGGAAAACAACCCTTGTAGACGCACTACTCAAGGCAAGCGAAAATTTTGACGCGCGCAAAGGGTTGGAAGAACGTGCCATGGATAGTAACGATCAGGAAAAAGAACGGGGCATCACCATTTATGCTAAAAACGCTTCGATTACCTACAAAGGGGACAAACTCAACATTGTGGATACCCCGGGACATGCGGATTTTGGATCGGAAGTAGAGCGTGTTCTTCGCACGGTCGATGCGGTGATTTTGGTAGTGGATGCTTATGAAGGACCCATGCCACAAACCAAATTCGTGCTCCGCAAGTCTCTGGAACTCGGTCACAAGGTATTGGTGGTGATCAATAAAATAGATAAGCCGATGGCTCGACCGGATGAAGTGGTTGACCTCACGTTTGATCTGTTCGGAAACCTGGGCGCTTCCAACGAACAACTGGATTTTCCGTACATG
>PFOK01000150.1:6204-7388 GCA_002792495.1 Candidatus Peregrinibacteria bacterium CG_4_10_14_0_2_um_filter_43_11
ACATAAAGACATCACCCCTCTGCTGGATTTTATTTATGAGCACGTAAAACCGGCCGAAAAAAACAACTCCGTCCCCTTCCGAATGCAACCCGCGACGCTTGGATACGATAACTTTTTGGGACGCATGGCGATTGGCCGCGTTTATGAAGGATCCGTTAAGGTCAATGACAACGTGGTTGTCATCAACGCGGACGGAGTGGAAAGAAAAGGGAAAATTTCTCAGCTGTTTTCTTACCGGGGCATGGATCGTGTTGAAATAGAAGAAGCGATTGGGGGAGATATCGTAGCCATTGCGGGAATTCCGGATATTTACGTGGGCGAAACCATCGCATCAAAATCAGGGATGAAAGGACTCCCCGCGATCAAAGTGGACGAACCTGCGATGGCCATCGAATTCATGGTCAATGACTCCCCTTTCGCGGGACGAGAGGGAAAAATGGTCACCGGCCGTCATATTCGCGAACGCCTGGAAAAAGAACTGGAAACGAACGTGGGGCTCAAAATTGAATTTAGCGGAGGTGATCACATGAAAGTGTACGGTCGTGGCGAAATGCATATCGCGGTTCTGATTGAAACCATGCGCAGGGAAGGATTCGAACTTCAGATTTCCCAACCGGAAGTGATCATGCGAGAAATTACCGGAGCATTACATGAACCCATCGAAGCGGTGGTCGTAAACGTTCCGGATGAATTGGCCGGATATGTAATTCAGGCACTCGGAAAACGAAAGGGAATAATGACCAACATGAAATCGGGTAATGGGAATACCTTAATCGAACTCGATGTACCCACCCGCGGCCTTCTTGGCTTTCGCGGTCAATTTTTAGTAATGACACGGGGGGAAGGAACGCTTTATCACTCTTTCAATCGCTTTGAGCCTTATATGGGGGCTATTGAAAAACGCAGTGTCGGCTCGATGATTTCCGGAGAAACAGGAGCAACCATGGCCTATTCACTTTGGAAGCTTCAGGAACGCGGATCTCTTTTTGTAAAACCGGCAACAGAAATATATGAAGGCATGGTAATCGGAGAACACAACCAGGGAACGGACATTGTGGTGAACTCCCTAAAAAACAAGAAACTGACGAACGTACGCGCGTCGGGATCAGATGAAGCTCTGAACTTAACTCCCATCGTTCCGATGACCCTCGAAAAAGCGATCGAATACATCGGCCCCGATGAAT
>PFOK01000025.1 GCA_002792495.1 Candidatus Peregrinibacteria bacterium CG_4_10_14_0_2_um_filter_43_11
ATGTCAGACGACCCATGAAGTCATAATTGAAATATGTTGTCTGATTTCGTTTGTCTTTTTCTGTCAATTTATTTCCAACTGAGTCGTACGTATAGCTACGTGTATTGTTTAATTGATCAGCAACTGTTTTTAATTGATTGTCTTCATAATATGTATAATGCGTTGCCGTCGTATCTGGATAAATAATCATTGTCTTATTGCCATTTGCATCATATTGGTATGACGTCGTATTATTTGCAGGATCTATTTCACTGATTACATTAGGTGACTGCAAAGTGGTCGCTGAACCGGTTCTAACCACTCGACATCACAATGTTCTCCGATTCAAAGGGGATGTGGGCGCCGCCAATCTTTTTGTTCAGGATGGTGAAGGAATGACAGTGAATTTTATAAAAGAACGACTGACAGACGGACTGGAAAAAGCACAAGTTCCTGTGGCCTACCGGGCGGGAGACAAAACAAGAAAACGCGGTGCCCTTTTTGTGGTCAGAAAAAAAGATATCAACACGGCTTTGCAGGATGGACGCTTGGCTGTCACCAGAACACCTGGAACAGATGAATTTCTGATTCAGGGTAGGATTCCGGTTCGTTTGAATGGCGCACTCATCAACCGTCAGTTGTCTTTTGATTCCCGGGGTGATCCAACCGGTTTTGCAAATGAACTCACCTTTCGCGCGGATGATGTTGCCACAAAACAGATTCTGGATGACGCACGTGTGTCCGTTGCCACCTATGAAGAAGGAATTGACGACCAAAAAACCCTTTATTGCCGGGCAACAGCCGAAGCCTTAAATAAAGCATTAGCAAGCACCCGTTTATTTTTCAATCAGACGAATTCAGGAGAAATGGAATTGAGGGTAAGAGTAATGGAGGTGGCCTAATTGCTCATGCCTATATACGGGCGATGTATGATCACTTCCTCATGGTGTCACGGACGCATCGGTTTTTTTACAAACTAAAAACCTTTTGCTCACTGGGGCTTTTGTGATAATATCTTCGTGCTCTTGGCTCCAACGCTCGGGTGCTCCGACTCGGAGAATAGGGGTCATTCGTAGCCTATCACAGGTACGCGTTTCCCTACCCGAAAAAGTGACCTTAGAACAGGGAAGGTTTAGGCTTGGATCGCTCTTTTATTACGTTTAACCTTAAAATACTGTGCCAAAAAAGAAAGACGCAAAAAACGACTTCAACCCCGAAGAGGACGAGGATATTGAAGATGGGATAGAATCCGAGGACGAAGAGGGGGAAATAGAAGAAATAATAGACGATGAAAATGAAGAAGAGGTGGTGGAGGAGCTTCAACTGGAAGTCACAGGAAGCAATATCGACGAAGGCGATGGCTCCAATGGAGAGCTCACTCCTTTTAATTTGGGGGGTTCAATCAATCCGCGGGATATCGTGAGTGAGATGGAAGAAAGTTACTTGGATTACGCGATGAGTGTGATTGTTTCCCGTGCGTTACCGGATGTTCGTGATGGCTTAAAACCGGTTCATCGCCGCATCCTTTATTCGATGCATGAAATCGGGCTACGATCGTCCGCCAAGTTCCGCAAATCCGCCACTGTTGTGGGTGATGTTTTGGGTAAATATCATCCTCATGGTGACACCGCGGTTTACGATTCGATGGTACGTATGGCGCAAGATTTTAGCATGCGCTACCCTCTTGTATTTGGGCAGGGAAACTTTGGATCTATGGACGGAGACAATGCGGCCGCGATGCGTTATACGGAGGCTAAAATGCAGAAGATCGCGGATGAAATGTTAGCCGACATCGAAAAAGAAACCGTGGATTTTCGTCCCAACTACGATGGACGACTCAAGGAACCGATTGTATTGCCTAGTCGTATCCCCGCATTACTTCTCAATGGATCCATGGGTATTGCTGTTGGAATGGCCACCAACATTCCCCCTCACAATCTCACCGAGGTCATGAGCGCGGTTCAGCATCTCATTAAAAACCCTGAAGCAAACATCGAAGAGCTGATGCAGTTCATTAAAGGTCCTGATTTGCCGACAGGGGGCATGATTTACGACATTGAAGCCATTAAAACCGCCTACGCCACAGGCCGTGGCAGCATTACCATGCGCGGTGTTGCCGAAGTGAAAGAAACTAAGACCGGAAAACATCGCATTATCATTTCCGAAATTCCTTACCAGGTCAACAAGGCAACATTGGTCGAAAGAATGGCCGACTTGGTGCGCGATAAAAAAATAATGGGCATTTCAGACATCCGGGATGAATCCAATCGCGATGGAGTGCGAGTGGTGGTTGAGCTCAAGCGCGATGCTTATCCAAAAAAAGTATTGAATCAACTTTATAAAAATACCGCTCTGCAAACATCGTTTGGATTCAACATGATCGCTTTGGTGGATGGCATTCAACCACGCCTTCTCGACATTAAAGCCATTTTGAAATATTTCATCATTCATCGTCAGGAAGTGGTACGTCGTCGTACCGAATTTGAATTGAAAGTGGCTAAAGTGCGAGCGCATATTTTGGAAGGGGTAAAAATCGCGCTCGATCACATCGATGAAGTGATTGCCACGATCAAAAAATCTGCCACTAAGGAAGTGGCCAAAGAGGCTTTGATGCAAAAATTCAAATTGTCCGAAATTCAGGCCAAAGCCATTTTGGAAATGCGACTTCAGACTTTAGCCGGCCTTGAGCGGAAGAAAATTGAAGATGAACTCAAGGAAAAATTAGATTTCATCAAAGAATGTGAAGGAATTTTGGCTGATGACAAAAAAATTCTATCTATCGTCAGTGATGAAACTCAGGAAATCATCGACAAGTACGGTGATGAACGCCGCACGAAAATCATTCCTCACGCGGTGGGTCAGTTCAACGCCAAGCAGTTGATTCCCGATGAAGCCATGATTGTTACTTTAACCGACGGAGGGTACATCAAGCGCCTTTCTCCGACTATTTATCGTACTCAAGGTCGGGGGGGCAAGGGTGTGATTGGCATAACCACTAAGGAGGAGGATGAAATTTCTCAGATGATTTACACCCGCACGCACAACGACATGCTGTTCTTCACAAGTATGGGACGCGTGTTCCGTTTGCCTGCTTACGAAATCGCTTTGGCAAGTCGTACCGCACGTGGTCAGGCAATCGTCAATTTATTGCAACTCGAAAAGGACGAACGTGTAACGGTGATGCTGGACGCGACTAAGAATCCCGGGGATTACTTATTCATGGCAACCAATCGCGGTACGGTCAAAAAGACGAAATTGGAAGATTTCAAAAATGTACGAAAATCCGGTTTGATCGCAATTAAATTGCGTCCGGGGGATCTCTTGGAATGGGTAAGGCCAACCTCTCCCGGAAACCAAGTGGTGCTCGTGAGCAGTGATGGGAAATGCATACGCTTTAAAGAAGATGATGTACGTCCAATGGGTCGTCCTAGCATGGGTGTGCGTGGGATTCGCCTTAGAAATAATGACTTTGTGGTTCAAATGGACGTGGTTAAGGACGAAGAGTCCGGACGTTTACTGGTGGTGATGGAAAATGGATTGAGTAAGGCGACTAAAGTGACCGATTATCGTTTTCAAGGTCGTGGAGGAACGGGCGTAAAAGCCGCTCAAATCACCGCTAAAACAGGTAAAATTATTGGCGCCCGTGTCATTGACGATACCATGGTCGGTGACCTGATCCTCATGTCCCGTCATGGGCAAATGATTCGTTTGCCACTCAAACAAATCCCTTCTATCGGTCGTGCAACTCAGGGTGTTTATGTCATGCGGTTTAAGGAAGGAGATGATAAAGTGGCCTCCTTATCTCTTATTTTAGATGAAGATGGGGTTCCGGAACCTCCGGAATTGCCTTTAAAAAAGTAACCTTTCCATCAAAGTAGTTGAGATAATTGCACCAAAAGGCTAAAATTCTGATTGGAGATTAAACCTTTGCAGTATGTTCAAATATCGATTCATTTACCTCTTTTTTATTGTTTTCGCTTGCGGGTTTTTGAGCATTCAGATCTCTTATGCTCAAGCCTTTGAAAAGGATTTATCGATCGAAATTGAAGATGTTGTCTTCCCCTCCACTATTATTGCGGGTGAAACAGTCCGTTTATATGCCACGATTACGAACAATTCTATCTACGACTTGAAGGGGGTGGTGCGTTTTTATGATGAACTGGCACAGGAATTTATTAAAACCGATCAACCCATTTCCGCTTTAGCAGGGGGAACTGATTCCGTATTTGTGGATTGGGATTCTTTTGTGATGGGCAGTCATCCAATCTCCGTGCGTGCTGTTCCATGGGAAGAAGATCCGGATAATCCGGATAACAATAAAATTACGAAAACGATTTATGTGGATCAGGATAATGACAGTGATGGAATTCCGAATCTGACTGATCCGGATGATGACAACGATGGCACTCCGGATACTCAAGACGCTTTTCCTTTTAACCCCAATGAATCTCTGGATACCGATCATGATGGGATTGGAAACAATGAAGACACGGATGACGACAACGATGGTGTGAGCGATATAGAAGATGTCTTCCCCTTGGACTCGGGCGAATCTGTTGATAGCGATGGTGATGGAGTGGGAGACAATAGTGATGCCTTTCCGAATGACCCCGGTGAAGCTTATGACTCCGATCACGATGGGCTGGGCGACAATGATGATCCTGATGACAATAATCATGGCCCTGTCGCAGTCATCGGTTCAAGCTACAGTGGTAGAAGTTATCGCCTGGTTGATAATGCAGAAACTCAGGGGGGTGGTAATGGGGGCGGTATACAGCCGTTGGACATGAGCGCGGATAATAAAAATACAGGCCCAATGCCCCCCGATGCGGCGATTATTACCCCGGAAAAACCGTTGGTTAGTGATGTTATCAAAGTAAGTGTGGGGGATTTGATCACCTTCAACGCCTTAAGATCTTATGACCCGGATGGAAATATCGCCTCTGTGGAATGGAGTTTTGACAACGAATCGAGCCAAGCGGGAATTGTTGTGGAGCACGCTTTCCGAAAGGTAGGTGTACACACTGCCAAAGTAAAAATAACCGATAATAAAGGTGAATGGCGAGAGGAAACAATTACCGTCAAAGTCATGCCGGGATGGGTCACTATTTTGATGGGAATTCTTTTTGTGATCTTGATTTTTATCCTAGGTGTTCGCGTTAAAAATCATTATCACGATTCCGGAGCAATACGAAAGGAAGCCAAGAAAATAAAAAAGCACTTGCCCAAAAAGCAGAAATAAGATAAAATCCACCCCGCTTTGCCTTTTATTTGCACGAGGCAACAGCAAAAGAAGAACCTTTAATTCAAGAAAATATGAAATCTGATATTCATCCCCGCTACAATTCAAAAACTAAAGTTAAATGCGCCTGTGGTGCCACTTTTGTTCTAGGGTCTACAAAAGAGGATTATTCCGTTGATATCTGTTCGCAATGTCATCCTTTTTATACCGGTAAACAGAAGTTAATCGATACCGCCGGCCGCGTTGATAAATTCCGTGAACGACAAAAAATAGCCGAACAGAGGCAAACTGAAATGAAACAACATCATCAGAGTAAGTCGGAAACGTTGGAGGAAAAAATAACTCGCAAGGCGAAGGCAAACACAGAAGCCAAGGTAGCCGTAAAAGAAGAAAAGACAAAAAAAGCTCCGGAAAAAAAGGTTGTTGCCGCCAAAAAACCGGTTGCTAAAAAACCGGTAGCCAAAAAAACAGCGAAGAAAAAATAAACCCTGTAGGGGCGGGTCGCGACCTGCCCCTACAGGTAATTCTTTATTTTTTCTTCAAAAATCCGTTCGTCAAAACGTTCGGCAATTTGACGAATGGTTTTTTCGTCGTAATTGGCCTCATTCATCAGAAGTTGAGTCAGACCTTTTTCCAGACTTTCTGAGGTTGGTGCATCAAAAAATTCTCCACTCACCCCCTCCACGACACTCTCCGTCACACCCCCCAACCGATAGGCCAATACCGGCTTTCCGGCCGCCATCGCCTCTACCGGAGTGATTCCAAAATCCTCTTCCCCCGGGAAAATGAACGCGCGACAATTTTCGTAATATTCCTTCACTACCCCATCCGGCTTTTTCCCTAAAAACTCAATGGTGTCACCCGCAATCGATTCCAGGTATTTTCGTTGGGCACCATCGCCGATAATGACCAGTCGCCGTTTGATTTTATTGAATGTTTTAATGGCCAAATCAATTTTTTTGAATGGCGTTAAGGCGGAAACGATTAAAAAATAGTCTTCATGATTTCGGTTTGGTGTGAATCGCTTCACATTCACTGGTGGATGAACGACTTCCGCATCCCGCCTCCAATATTTCCGAACGCGTTGCCGCACATGCTCTGAGTTCGCGATCACTACATTCGGCCGATTTGCCGACCTGAAATCCCATTGGCGAATCGCGTTGAGCAATTCGGCGATCAGCCACCGTTTAAAGGGGGAATACCCCTCAGTGTACTCATGAGTGTAATCCCACGCATATCGCATCGGCGAATGACAGTAACAAATGTGTCTTGTTTTCCCCGATGTCTTAATTCCATGGGCAAAAGCGGAACTACTGGAGATCACGACATCAAATTCACTAAAATCAAACGATTCAATCGCTTTCGATATCTTGGGTAACAAAAATTTCGGTTTGTTTATCCATCGATAATATTTTTGTAACGGTGATGTTTTTATTGCACAATTCCCAAACCATTCTTTTGTCGCGTCAGCATCATGGATTAGGGTATAAATAGGCGCTTCGGGGAACATATCGGATAATTTTTTAAGCACCCGTTCCGCCCCGCCCAATTTCACCAACACCTCGTGGATTAAAGCAATTTTCATTTTTAATCATAATCTGATGATGTAACGTTACAATAAAACCGACTAAAACTCCACTATTGCCGCCAAGAATTACTAGTGTCCCAAGAAAGTTAGAAGAGTTGGAGTTGTGGGTCTGCTCGGGAGCGCAAGCGATGAAGG